>CAMLLF010000052.1 GCA_946480705.1 uncultured Lysobacteraceae bacterium
CAGAGTTCCTCGGGTGTCGCGGTTGCGACAAATTCCATGTCAACCCAACGGCGGCCGGTTTCGGGATCGAGCTTCAGCGGCATGGCGAGATTCTCCGGGCGATGCGAAGGCTCAGGCGAGCGTGCCGGCATAGTGTGCGCGCGGCCGGATCAAACGGCCGTGTTCCTGCTGCTCCAGCGCATGGGCGAGCCAGCCGGCGAGGCGGCCCGAGGCGAACAGCACGAGCGCCGCGCCGGCCGGCAGCGCGTGCAGCCGGCAGATCGCCGCGAGCGCGAAATCGAAGTTCGGGCGCAGGCCGCTGATGTCCTCGGCGCGCGCGATCAGTGCATCGAGCGCGCGCAGCGCGGCGCTGCGCGCATGGCGGCGGCGCAGTCGCGACAGCAGTTCCGCGGCGCGCGGATCGCCGTCCGGATACAGCGCGTGGCCGAACCCGGGCAGTTCGTCGCCGCGCTGCCAGCGCTCGGCGAGCGCATCGGCGCCGTCGGCGATCAGCGCGTGCGCGCGGGCCGCCGCGCCGCCGTGCCGCGGACCGGTCAGCGCGGCGAGACCGCTGCAGACCGTCGCATGCAGATGCGCACCGGTGGAGGCGACGACGCGCGCGGCGAACGCGGAGACGTTGAGCTCGTGTTCGGCACCGAGCACGAGCGTCGCGCGCACGAGGTCGGCGAAACGCGCGTCGCGCGGATGCCAGGCGCCGGCGACCACCGCGTGCAGGGGCTGCGCCGAAGGCCGGCTGCCGCTCATGAGTGCCGCGTTCTGGCGCAGCAGCTGCGCGGCGATGTCGCGGCGGGCGGACGGCGATGACGTGAACGAATGGCGCACGGCCAGGCTCAGCAGCGGAATCGCCGCCAGCGCGCGCTCGAGCGGCGGCAGCGACGCGTCGTCGGCGAGCGCGGCAACGCCCGCCGGCCAGCCGGCCGCCGGGCTCGCCGCGAACGGATCGTCGCGGCCGCAGTCCCAGAGCCTCCGCGCGACGTCTTCGAGCGTCGCGCCGGCCTGCGCGGCTTGTATCGCCGAGTGGCCGCGGTAATACGGGCCGTCGGGCCGGATCAGCGAGATCTGCGTGTCGAGCACCGGCAGGCCGCGATCGAGGCTCTGCGCCGCGCCGCGCGCCGCGCCGCGTCCGGCGCGGCGCTCGCGCGCGAGGCGTTCGACGTCGCGCCGGCGGTAGCAGCGGCTGCGGTGATCGGGTCCCGGGTGCGAAGCGACGAGCCCGCGGCTGACGTAGGCATACAGCGTGGCCGCGCTGACGCCGAGGATGCGGCAGGCTTCGGCGGCCGGGATCAGATCGCTATCCATGGGTGGGAGTCGGGGACGTCCGCGAACAGGTTGATCGTATCGATCAAGATTGATCAATGCATTGCAGGATGCCAGATTGTGCGGCGTGCCGCGCGCGATGCGCGCTCTGGCGGCGATCGTTGCGAGCTATGCTCGGCCGCCGCATCCGTCACCGCTTCCGTTGCCACGCTCGTTATCCGGCCAGCCTCTTCAGCAGACGAATCCGCCAGCCATGAACACCGCTTACCGCAAGCCGCTCGCCGGCACGTCCCTCGACTATTTCGACGCGCGCGAAGCCGTCGACGCGATCCGCCCGGGTGCCTGGACCGGACTGCCGTACACCGCGCGCGTGCATGCCGAGAACCTGGTCCGCCGCGCCGATCCGGCGATCCTCGCCGACTCGCTCACGCAGTTGATCGAACGCCGTCGCGACCGCGACTTCCCGTGGTTCCCGGCGCGCGTGGTCTGCCACGACATCCTCGGCCAGACCGCGCTCGTCGATCTCGCCGGCCTGCGCGACGCGATCGCCGACCAGGGCGGCGATCCGGCGAAAGTGAATCCGGTCGTGCCGGTGCAACTGATCGTCGATCATTCGCTCGCCGTGGAATGCGGCGGCTACGACCCGAACGCGTTCGCGAAGAATCGCGCGATCGAAGACCGCCGCAACGAAGACCGCTTCCATTTCATCGACTGGACCAAGCGCGCTTTCAAGAACGTCGATGTGATTCCGCCGGGCAACGGGATCATGCATCAGATCAATCTGGAGAAGATGTCGCCGGTGATCCATGCCGAGGACGGCGTGGCTTATCCGGATACCTGCGTGGGCACCGACAGCCACACGCCGCACGTCGATGCGCTCGGCGTGATCGCGGTCGGCGTCGGCGGCCTCGAAGCCGAGAACGTCATGCTCGGCCGCGCGTCGTGGATGCGCCTGCCCGACATCGTCTGCGTCGAACTCGCGGGCCGCCCGCAGCCCGGCATCACCGCGACCGACATCGTGCTCGCGCTGACGGAATTCCTGCGCCAGTCCAAGGTGGTCGGCGCCTACCTCGAATTCCGCGGCGAAGGCGCCGCGGCACTCGGCGTCGGCGACCGCGCGACGATCTCGAACATGGCGCCCGAATACGGCGCGACCGCGGCGATGTTCTTCATCGACGACAAGACGCTGGCCTATCTGCGCCTGACCGGCCGCAGCGACGAGCAGGTACGCCTCGTCGAAACCTATGCGAAGACCGCGGGTCTCTGGGCCGACGCGCTCGCGACCGCCGAGTACGAACGCACCTTGCATTTCGACCTCGCCGGTGTCGAGCGCAACATGGCCGGCCCGTCGAACCCGCACAAGCGCCTGCCGACCTCCGCGCTCGCCGAACGCGGCATCGCGGTCGGCCTCGACGCGGCGCGCGCGCAGGAGGCGCAGGGCCTGATCCCCGACGGCGCTGTCGTCATCGCCGCGATCACGAGCTGCACGAACACCTCCAATCCGCGCAACGTGATCGCCGCCGCGCTGCTCGCGCGCAACGCGAACGCGCGCGGCCTCGTGCGCAAGCCCTGGGTCAAGACCTCGCTCGCGCCGGGCTCGAAAGCCGTGCAGCTGTATCTCGAGGAGGCGGGCCTTTTGCCTGAACTCGAAAAACTCGGCTTCGGCATCGTCGCGTTCGCCTGCACGACCTGCAACGGCATGAGCGGCGCGCTCGATCCGGCGATCCAGCAGGAGATCGTCGAGCGCGATCTCTATGCGACGGCGGTGCTGTCGGGGAACCGCAATTTCGACGGCCGCATCCATCCCTATGCGAAGCAGGCGTTCCTCGCCTCGCCGCCGCTCGTGATCGCCTATGCGATCGCCGGCACGATCCGCTTCGACATCGAGAAAGACGCGCTCGGCCACGCCGCCGACGGCACGCCGGTCACGCTCGCGGACATCTGGCCCGGCGACGCGGAGATCGACGCGATCGTCGCGAGCAGCGTGAAACCCGAACAGTTCCGCAAAGTGTACGAGCCGATGTTCCGCGTGAGCGTCGTGCACGGCGAAAAAGCCGCGCCGCTGTACGACTGGCGTCCGCAGAGCACCTATATCCGCCGTCCGCCGTACTGGGAAGGCGCGCTGGCCGGCGAGCGCACGCTGCGCGGCATGCGTGCGCTCGCCGTCCTCGGCGACAACATCACGACCGACCATCTGTCGCCGTCGAATGCGATCCTGCTCGACAGCGCCGCCGGCGAATACCTCGCGCGCATGGGCCTGCCCGAAGAGGACTTCAATTCCTACGCGACGCACCGCGGCGACCACCTGACCGCGCAGCGCGCGACCTTCGCGAACCCGCAGCTTGTCAACGAGATGGCCGTCGTCGACGGCCAGGTGAAGAAGGGCTCGCTCGCACGTCTCGAACCCGAAGGACGCGTCCTGCGCATGTGGGAAACGATCGAGACGTACATGGAACGGCGCCAGCCGCTGATCATCATCGCCGGTGCCGACTACGGCCAGGGTTCGTCGCGCGACTGGGCCGCGAAGGGCGTGCGCCTGGCCGGCGTCGAAGCCATCGTCGCCGAAGGCTTCGAGCGCATCCATCGCACCAACCTCATCGGCATGGGCGTGCTGCCGCTCGAATTCAAAGCCGGCACTGATCGCAAGACGCTCGCGATCGACGGCACCGAGACCTTCGACGTCGTCGGCGAACGCCGTCCGCGCGCCGATCTGACACTGGTGATCCGCCGCCGCAACGGCGAGGTCGTCGAGACGGCCGTCACCTGCCGGCTTGATACCGCCGAGGAAGTCTCGATCTACGAAGCCGGCGGCGTGCTGCAGCGCTTCGCGCAGGATTTCCTCGAATCCTCGGCACAGGCCGCCTGAATCACCGCACTGCATCGCCCGCGTTCGTCCTCATCCCTGCAAGGAGGTCACGTCATGCCCGGTACCGTCACGCTGCACCGCGTCCTGCGCGCTCCGCCCGATCGCATCTACCGCGCGTTCATCGATCCGGCCGCGATGGTCAAATGGCTGCCGCCGCACGGCTTCACCGGCACCGTGCATGCGATGGATGCACGCGTCGGCGGCAGCTACCGCATGTCGTTCACGAACTTCGGCACCGGCAGCAGCCATGCGTTCGGCGGCACGTATCTCGAACTCGTGCCCGGCGAGAAGCTGCGCTACAACGACCAGTTCGAGAGCGCGGACCTGCCCGGCCAGATGGAAGTGACCATCTCGCTGAAGCCCGTGATGGTCGGCACCGAGGTGCATATCGTGCAGCAGGGCATTCCCGACGCGATTCCGGTCGAGTTCTGCTACGTCGGCTGGCAGGAATCGCTGGCCCTGCTCGCGCAGCTCGTCGAGCCCGAAATCCCCGACAATCCCTGATCGTACACAGATCCACAGTTACGGAACGCGCAACCGCATGAGCCACGCACCGCAGATCCGCATTCCCGCCGTGTACATGCGCGGCGGCACGAGCAAGGGCGTCTTCTTTCGCCTGGACGACCTTCCCGAAGCCGCACGCGCGCCCGGTCCGGCGCGCGACGCGCTGCTGCTGCGCGTGATCGGCAGCCCCGATCCCTACGGCAAGCAGATCGACGGCATGGGCGGCGCGACGTCCAGCACGAGCAAGACCGTGATCGTGTCGCGCAGCACGCGGCCCGACCATGACGTCGACTATCTGTTCGGCCAGGTGTCGATCGACCAGCCCTTCGTCGACTGGTCGGGCAACTGCGGCAACCTGTCGGCCGCGGTCGGGCCGTTCGCGATCGCGAGCGGCCTGATCGACGCGGTGCGGATTCCGAAAGACGGGCTCTGCACCGTGCGCATCTGGCAGGCCAACATCGGCAAGACCATCGTCGCGCACGTGCCGATCACGGCGGGCGACGTGCAGGAGACCGGCGACTTCGAGCTCGACGGCGTGACGTTTCCGGCCGCCGAGGTGCAGGTCGAATTCCTCGATCCCGCCGACGACGGCGAGGACGGCGGCGCGATGTTCCCGACCGGCAACCTCGTCGACGCGCTCGAAGTCCCGGGCGTCGGCACGCTGCAGGCGACGCTGATCAACGCGGGCATCCCGACGATCTTCGTCAATGCGCAGGACATCGGCTATGCCGGAACCGAACTGCAGGGCGCGATCAACGACGATCCGAAGGCGCTCGCGAAGTTCGAGACGATCCGCGCCTACGGCGCGCTGCGCATGGGCCTGATCGCCGACATCGGCGAGGCGGCGAAGCGCCAGCACACGCCGAAAGTCGCTTTCGTATCAAAGCCGGCGACGTATACCGCATCGAGCGGCAGGGCCGTCGAGGCCGGCGAGATCGACCTCAACGTGCGCGCGCTGTCGATGGGCAAGCTGCATCACGCGATGATGGGCACCGCCGCCGTCGCGATCGGCACGGCCGCGGCGATTCCCGGCACGCTCGTGAACCTCGCCGCCGGCGGCGGCGTGCGCAACGCCGTGCGCTTCGGCCATCCTTCGGGCACCCTGCGCGTCGGCGCCGAGGCGCACGGGACCGACGGCCAGTGGACCGTCACGCGCGCGATCATGAGCCGCAGCGCGCGCGTACTGATGGAAGGGCAGGTGCGCGTTCCCGCGTAACGACGCGCGACGACGGCGTCCGAAACGGCGTGCGTCGCGGCGAGCCGAGGGCGAACCGCAACATCGCGGTGGCCACGCGGCGAAGAACCCACGTCGAGGCGACGCGCAGCATTGTTCACCTGTTGCGCCCGTCTGCCTCCGCCCGGCGCTCGCCGGAAGCGAACACCTCGATATGGGGTTCGCCCGTCGGGCTCGCCGCCAACTACCTGTGGCTCTGTACCCAGCGCACGATATCCGCGCTGCTCATCACGCCGCTCTGCCGCGCGACTTCGCCGCCGCCGCGGATCAGCACCAGCGTCGGAATGCTGCGGATCGCATAGCGCGCCGACAGCGCCGGCTCGGCGTCGGAGTCGACCTTCGCGAGCCGCACCTGCGGTTCCAGCGACTTTGCCGCGGCCTCGAACTGCGGTGCCATCGTGCGGCAGGGGCCGCACCACGCGGCCCAGAAATCCACGAGCAGCGGCAGCTCCGAACGCACCGCGTGCGCGTCGAAGTTCGCCGCCGACAGCGCGACCGGGTGCGCCGTGAACAGCGCTTCGCGACAACGGCCGCAGACCGGCCCCGCGGCCAGCCGCGCGTGAGGCACGCGGTTCAGGGTATGGCAGTGCGGACAGGCGACGAGCACGGTATCGGTCATGACGTTCTCCGGAATCATGGCCGCGTAGGTTGGGTTGAGCGCCGCGAAACCCAACACCGAGGTGTCTGCGCAACACACGACCCTGCCGGACGAACTCCGTCAGCGCCGGCGTTCTCCGGAAATCATGGCCGCGTGTTGCGTTGAGCGCGGCGAACCGCCGCACCGGCATCTCCGCAACAAGGTAACCAGGCCCGAGGAATGCCCCTCACCGCCGCTCGAACTGGCTTCCGAAGATCGTGTCGTTCGCAAACAGCCGCAGCACGCCGAAATCGTAGTCGCCGGTGCTGACGCGCTGGAGCGACCCGCCGATCCAGGCCTTGCGCCCGCGCACCACGAGCGCATTCGCAAAATCGTTGTTCGTGCTGCCGAGATTGATCGGGTACGTCGCGCGCCCGTTCGTGCCGAACGACGTGTCGACGCCGCCGGTGAACGTCAGCCGCGTCAGCGCGAAGTCGTAGCCCGAGCCGGCGGTCTGCGTGTTCAGCGCGAACCCGCCGAGCGTGATATGGGTCGGGCCCAGCGTCACCGTGGAGATGTTCTCGAGCGCGACGCCCTTGGCCACGTCGCGATTGAGGCCGCCGATGTCGAACCCGACCGTGCGCCGGCCGGTGCCGTTGAAATCGTTGTCGAGCGCGCCGTCCTCGTCGAGCACGGCGACGGCGTAGTCCCAGTCGTTGCCCGCCACGCAATTCGTACCGGCGATGACCACGCCCGCGCCGGCCGGGCTGAACGGGCTGTAGCGATAGGCAATGCTCGTGACGATGTCGTCCTTGCAGCCGCTGCCGAAGTCGACGAGCCGCGCGCCCGTGCCGTTGCCGCCGAACGCCGTATCGAAACTGCCGTTGACGTTGAGGCGGACCACGCCGAAGTCCGCGCCGGTCGCGGTCTGCTGGCTCGTGCCGGCGACGACGATCTTGCCGTCGCCCTGAATCGCGATCGCCGTGGCGACGTCGTTGAGCGGATCGCTGGTCGACGTACCCCAGCTGTAGATCTGATAGCCGCTCGAATTGAAGCTTGCGTCCGCAGTGCCGTCGGCATTCTGCCGCGTGACCGCGAAGGCGGTCAGCGAGCCGACGAAATTCACCGTGGCATAGCCGGCGGCCACGATCTTGCCGTCGGCCTGCAGCGCGATCGCATTGGCACCGGCATAGGTATAGCCGCCGAGGCTCGGCGTCGTGATGCCGCCGAAGCCGAAACCATCGTCGAGCGCGCTGCCGTCGGCCTTGATGCGGCCGACGATGTACTGCGACTGCCCGTTGCTGTCGGGCGTGTACGCGCCCGCGAACACGATGCGGCCGGCGGTGTCGATCTTGACCGCGTTCACGCGCAGCGATGCACTGCTGCACAGCGCGTTCTGCACGAACTTGCCGTCGCCCGAGAACGTCGTGTCCGGCGAACCGTTGGGTAGCAGCCGCACGACGGCGATGCAGTCGTGCGTCGCGTCGATGCGTTCGTTGCCGGCCAGCACGACGGTGCCGTTGCTCGTGACGTCCATCGCGAGCGCGTCGTCCATGTTGTTGCCGCCGCCGTCGAAGAACACGATGCGGCGGCCGTTGTCGGCGAAATCGCCGTCGAGATTGCCGGCGGCGTGCGCGCCCGCGGCGACGGCAAGGCCAGACAGGAAGACACACGTGCGGGACAACGGCATGGCGGACTCCGGCGAAATCGACTGCGCTGGAATACGCAACGCGAGGGGGAAACGTGACAGCAGGAACAGCGAAAGGAACCCGGGCAGAGGCGTGAGAAAGACGCAGGCGCGCCGCGGTCCTGCGTGTCCATTACTAATTTCATAGTTGACAGGTTTGGCCGCGAACGACTACCGTCCGCCTCACTACGGGTTAATTAGTAGATGACCATGGCCAGACCGGCTTCCGGCACGCTGACCGACTCCGAGCGTGCGATTCTCGACGTGCTCTGGGACAAGGGCGAGGCCTCGGTGCGCGAGGTCGCCGACGTGCTGTCGCAACACAAGCCCGTCGCCTACACGACCGTGCTGACGATGTTCGGCGTCCTGAGCAGGAAGGGACTCGTGACGCATCGCACGGAGGGCCGCGCCTTCATCTACCGACCGGCGATCACGCGCGAGGATGCCCGCGCGCAGGCGCTGCAGCAGTTGCTGCGGCAGTTCTTCGGCGGCTCGCCCGACGTGCTCGCGCAGCATCTCGTCAGCGAACACGACATCGATGCGGCGCGGCGAGCTTACCGCCCGCGCCTTCACCCCAGCAGAACGCGGCGTTGTCGCTCGCGCTGCAGCACCTGTGGCTGAGCGCGGTGGCGCTCGGCGTCGCCGTGTTCGTCATGCGGCGGCAGACGCTCGGCGCCGAAGCGCGCTCGTGGCTGCTGCTCGCGCTGCTTGCTGCGTCCGTGCTCGTGCCCATTGCCGCCGTCGTACCCCGGTCGCCGACAGGCGTCGGTTCCGCGGCGATCGCAACCGCGCGGGCCGCATCGCCGCCGCCCTCGGCGGCGGGCGTCGACGAGCCCATCGCCGCAACGGCCGCCGCCGGGCAACCGATCCGCGTCGCCGTGCCGCCGACGTTCGCCGCAGCGCTCGCGCTCGTCTGGCTGCTCGGCGCGCTGGTGCCGTGCCTGCGCCTGTATCGCGGCGTGCTTCGGGCGCGCCGCCTGCGGCAGGCCGCGTTGCCGGCGCCGGCGCTCGAAGCCCTGTGCGGCGAAGCGCTGCCGCGCGGCGTGCGCATTGCCGTGACCGCGGACGCCGGCCCGATGCTCGTCGGCCTGCGACGGCCCTGCATCCTCGTGCCCGAGGCGCTCGTCGCGACGCTCGACGCGGCTGCGCTCGCCGACGTGCTGCGGCATGAAATCGCGCATGTGCGGCGCGGCGACCTGTGGTCGTGCACGCTGGAGCGCATCGCGCTCGCGATGTTCTGGTGGAACCCGCTGCTGCGCCGGATCGCCGATCGGCTGGACCTCGCGCGCGAGACGGCTTGCGACGCGCGCGCCGCCGGCGGTGCGGCATCCGAGCTTGGCTACGCGGAATCCCTTTTTGCCAGTGTGGAACAGTTGCTCGCCGCGCCGCCGCGCGCGGCGCTCGCGGTCGGCATGCTCGGGCACGGCCGCCAGCTCGAATCGCGGATCGACAGCCTGATCGCGCGCGCCGGATCGACAGTGCCGCGGCGGCACTATGGCGCCGCGGAGTGGGGCACGGCCGCGCTCGTCCTGATCATTGCCGCGCTCGCGGCGCCGCCGCGCGTGCACTCGGCCGCGACGCGCCCCGCGGCGAGCGCTGTCGCGCGCGTTTCCGCGAAGGCCGAACCCGACGCCCGCATCGCACGGCTCGTCGCTGCCGTTGCGAGCGACGAGGCGCAGCGCGTGCGCGACCTCGTCGCGGCCGGCGTCGACATCGACGGCATGGAAGCCGGTCACGGCACGGCGCTGATGTACGCGAGCTGGAACAACGACCTCGAGATGGCGCGCCTGCTGCTGTCGCTCGGCGCCGATCCCGATCGCGGCGCGCCGGGCAAGGGCAGTCCGCTCGTGATCGCCGCAGGGCTCGGCCATCGCGCGCTCGTCGAACTGCTCGTGGAGGCCGGCGCCGACGTGAACCGCGGCGTGCGCTACGCGGGCACGCCGCTCGTCAATGCATTGCGCAACGGCGAAGCCGAGGTCGCGGAGTACCTGCTCGATCGCGGCGCACGCTTCGACGTCCCGGCCGAGCCGGCGACGCCGCAGCCGGGGACGTAGTTCCGATTTTCCCGGCCGCTGCGGCCGGATTCCCTTCGCACTGCCGATCGACACGGCGCGCCGCGGCGCGGCGCGCGAGGGCGTGCGCGCTCGCGACCCACTTTCCCGCTCTCATACGGAGAACCCGATGAAAACCCTGCTGCTGCTTGCCGCGTTGCCGCTGGTCCTGTCCGCTGCGTTCGCGCGCGCCGAAACGCCGCCGCCTGCGGCGTCCGTCGCCGGGACCGCGGCCGCCGATTCGCCGCGCACCACGCCCGACGGCCATACCTTCGTCGTGCCGGCCGGCTGGTCGGTCCGCACGCAGGGACGCGCCGCGTTGCTGACGCCGCCCGAGGCGGGCTCGCTGATCGCGCTCGTCGACACGACGGCCGCGACTGCCGCCGACGCCGTCCTCGAAGCCTGGGCCGCAGCCGGCATCGCGCAGCGGCGGCCGCTCACGCTGACGAGCGAACGTGCCGCGCGCGACGGCTGGGCCGAGATCCGCGGGTTCCGCTACGAAACGACCGCGAACGACACGCGCGTCGTGTTCGCGCTGGACCGCCGTCGTCGCCGATCTCGATGCGGCCGTCGCCGACAAGCGCAACGCGTCGATCGAACAGATGTTCGGGCGCCTCTGGCCGCAGGGCTACACGCGCGAATCCTTCGCCGGCCGCACGGCGAACACGCTCGATCCGACGCGCATCGCCGAACTCACGCGCTTCGTCGACAGCACGCGCGAACGGTTCGGCGTGCCCGGCATCGCGCTCGGTCTCGTGCAGGACGGCAAGGTCGTCTTCGCCGGCGGCTTCGGCGTGCGCGAACTCGGCAAGCCCGACCCGGTCGACGCGAACACGCTGTTCTTCGTCGCCTCGAACACCAAGCCGCTGACGTCGCTGATGCTGGCCAAGCTCGTCGACGCCGGAAAATTCGGCTGGGATACGCCGGTGACGTCGGTGCTGCCGTCGTTCCGCATCGGCGATGACGCAGCGACGCGGCAGATGCGCATGAAGCATCTCGTCTGCGCCTGCACCGGCATGCCGCGGCAGGACATGGAATGGGTCTTCGGCGGCGACGAGGCGACGCCGGCGACGCTCATGCGCACGCTCGCGACGATGCAGCCGACCAGCGGCTTCGGCGAGGTCTACCAGTATTCCAATCCGCTGGTCGCGGCCGCGGGCTACGTCGGCGGCAAGGCGCTGTATCCGCGGCGCGAGTTCGGTGCGGCCTATGACAAGGCGATGCAGAAGCTCGTGTTCGATCCGCTCGGCATGAAGGCGACGACCTTCGATTTCGCGCGCGCGCTGCGCCGCAATCACGCCTCGCCGCACGCCTGGAACATCGACGGCACGCCGGCGCGCGTCGACATGGGCTACAACTACAGCGGCATCCC
>CAMLLF010000053.1 GCA_946480705.1 uncultured Lysobacteraceae bacterium
ACCCTGCTGCGCGACGCCGGCGACGGCACGCGCTGGGCCTGCGCGCTCGGCCTCGGCGCCGTGCTGCTCCAGAGCCTCGTCGACTATCCGCTGCGCACGCCGCTGCCGGCCCTGGCCGCCGCGGCGCTCGCCGCCTGCGTACTTGCGCCACGGAGGAGCCGCTGAACCATGCGATCGCCGCTTTCGCCCGTCGCCGCACCCGCCGCGTCGCCGCGCTACTCGCTCGAGGACTGCCGCGTGATCGAGTTGCCGAAGATCGCCGACCCGCGCGGCAACCTGACCTTCGTCGAGGGCCAGGTGCACGTGCCGTTCGACATCGCGCGCGTGTATTACCTCTACGACGTGCCCGGCGGCGCCGAGCGCGGCGGCCATGCGCACCGCGCGCTGCAGCAGCTCATCATCGCGATGTCGGGCAGTTTCGACGTGCTGCTCGACGACGGCCGCAGCCGGCGCCAGGTGCATCTGAACCGCTCGTACTACGGCCTGCTGGTCTGTCCGATGATCTGGCGCGAGCTCAGCAACTTCTCCTCGGGTTCGGTCTGCATGGTGCTCGCCTCGCACCGCTACGACGAGGCCGACTACTACCGCGACTACGCGGTCTTCCAGCGCGACGCAGGCTGACATGAGCGCCGACGCCGACGAAGCCGCCGCGCCGTCGCGATCCTCCGCG
Source organism: uncultured Lysobacteraceae bacterium (assembly GCA_946480705.1). Next base: position 671 of record CAMLLF010000053.1, read on the forward strand.
GTCGCCGCAGTGCTGCTCGCGCTGCGCCGTGCGCTGCGCCGCGGCCTGCGCCTGATTCCGAAGCTGCGCTACCTCGCGCGGCGCTGGCAGTTCGAACAGGCCGGCCGGCGCGGCGGCATCGAAGCCGGCGTGCGCGTGCTCGGCGATGCGCGCATCCGCCTGGGCGACCGCGTGATGCTGCGCCGCGGCGTCGTGATCGCCGGCAACGGCGAACTGCGGATCGGATCCCGCACGACCATCAACGACGGCTGCCAGATCAGCGCGTTCGACAGCGTGCGCATCGGCGAGAACTGCCTGTTCGCGCCGCGCGTCAGCGTGCTCGACATCGATCATCGCTTCGACACGCGCGAACGGCCGATCCGGGACCAGGGCTGCCGCACCGCGCCGGTCGTCATCGGCGACGACGTCTGGATCGGCATGAACGCGGTCGTGCTGCGCGGCGTGCACATCGGCCGCGGCGCGATCGTCGCGGCCAACAGCGTGGTCACGCGCGACGTGCCCGAATTCGCGATCGTCGCCGGCGCGCCGGCGCGGCTGCTGCGGATGCGTCCCGGATGAAGGCCTTCGCGCGCGCGATCGCCGCATTCGGCGTCGGCTCGGCCGCGGGCACGCTGCTGCAGGTGCTCAAGGGCAAGCTGGCCGCACTCGTGCTCGGCACCGCCGGCGTCGGCGTGCTCAATCAGCTCGGCACGACCTGGAGCCTGTTCAGCAGCGTCGCCGGACTCGGCATGGGCAGCGGCATGGTCAAGCGCGTCGCCGCCGCACGCGAGGCCGGCGACGAAGCCGCGATCCTGCGCCAGGTGACGTCGTCGCTGGCCGTGGCCGCCGCGGTGTCGCTGGTACTTGCACTCGCCGCGACCGCATTCGCCGCGGCGCTGTCGGACGGACTGTTCCACGACGGCGGCGAGCGCCGCGTGCTCGTGCTGCTGGTCGCCTGGGGCATTCCGTTCGCGGTCTGCGCGCAGGTCTATCGCTGCCTGCTGAGTGCCGCGCGCCAGGCGCGCGCGCTCGTGCGCGCGCAGGTGACCTCCGATCTCATCGGCTTCGCCGCCTTCGCGCTGCTGGTCTGGCGCTACGGCCTGCCCGGCGCCGTGCTGTCGCTGTCGCTGCTGCACGCGGTCAAGTTCGCGCTGCTGTTCGCCGCCGCGCGCCGGCACTACGGCGCGAACACGGCGCGAAGTGCGGCACAACCTCGGCTTCGGACTCAGCGGGCTGCTGCTCGTCACGACCGGCAGTCTCGTCGTGCTGATCGTGTCGCGCTGGATCATCGCGGCCCAGGGACTCGAAGCGGCCGGCCTGTATTCGACCGCGTGGAAAGTCGCGGCCGTGTATCTCGGCGCGATCTACGCCTCGGCCGGCAGCTACTACTTCCCGACGCTCGCGGCCTGCGACGGCGACGACCGCCGGCTCGGCAACTGCATCGACGAATCGCTGACCGTGTACATGTACATCGTCGCGCCGGTCATCGCCGCGGTCGTGCTGGCCGGCGAATGGCTGATGCACCTGCTGTTCAGCGCGGCCTTCGTACCGGCGGCGGCGTTACTGGTGCTGCTGCTGCCCGGCGACCTGCTGCGCATCGTGTCGGAAACGCTGGGACTGTCGCTGCTCGCGCGGCGGCGCCTGGGCGCCTATTGCAGCGTGTATTTCGCCTGGGCCGCCAGCTATCTGGCGCTCGCCGCGCTGCTGCTGCCGCGGCTGCAGCTCGCCGGCGCCGCGCTGGCCTATCTGCTTTCGCAGGCCCTGCAGTTCGTCGTCACGCTGTACGTCGTGCGCCGCGCGTTCGGCTATCGCATCGGCCGTACTGCGGCCTTCGCGCTGCTGCGCGGCGCCCTGCTCGTTGCCGCCGCGGCGGTCGCGGCACTGCTCTCGCGCGATCTCGCGCTGCGCGTCGCCGCCGGCGTCGCGATCGCCGCAGCCTGGCTCGCGCTGAGCTGGTCGGATCTGCATTTCCGCGAACTCGCGGCCGGACTGTTCCGGCGCCTGCGGATGCGCCCCTCATGAATCCGCTCGTCAGCGTCATCATTCCGTCCTACAACCACGCACGCTACATCGGGCGTGCGATCGACAGCGTGCTCGCGCAGACCTATGCGCCGATCGAGCTCATCGTCATCGACGACGGCTCGCGCGACGACAGCGCGGCCGTGATCGCCGGCCTCGCGCAGCGCCACGGCTTCCGCGCCGTGCTGAATCCGGAGAACCGCGGCCAGAGCCATGTCGTGAACCAGGCGCTCGACCTGTGCCGCGGCGAGTTCGTCTGCTTCCTGCCGTCGGACGACTGGTACCTGCCTGACAAGACGCGGCTGCAGGTCGACAAGTTCCGCGACTGCGACGAGTCGACCGGCGTCGTCTACGGCCGCGGCGCGCGCTACTACGAACACAGCGACACGACCGAACCGGTTTCGCTGCCGCTGCGCCGCGGCGACGTGCTGCGCGATCTCGTCGCGATCGGCAACTTCGTCTATCCGGTCACGCCGCTGTTCCGGCGCGCCTGCTTCGAGCGCGTGCGCTTCGACGAGTCCTATCGCGCCGAGGGCGAAGCGATCTATCTGAAGCTCGCGCTGCATTTCCGCTTCGACTATGTCGAGGACATCGTCGCCGTCATGCGCGACCACCCGGCGAACACCGGCAAGAACGTGCCGCTGATGTATCGCGAGAACCAACGCTACTGGGAGGCGTTCTTCGACGAACCCGCGCTGCCGCCCGAGGTCCGCGCGCTGCGCCGCACGCGGCTCGCCCGGCTGCATCGACTCAAAGGACTCGAACTCGTCGTGCTCTGCGGGCAAGCGCGCGACGGCCGCCGTGCGCTGCGGCGCGCGATCGGCCTGCGCCCGCGCCTGCTGCTCGACCCGCGCGTGCTGGCCGGACTCGTCCTGAGCCTGCTGCCCGCGCCGCTCGCCGGCAGTCTCGTGCGCCGCCGCCGCGGCGCGGCCGGAGCCGCGTCATGAACCGCGATGCCGTCGTCGCCGAACACCGGCTCTCGTTCCTCGACTATCTCGGCCGCCTGTCGCGCAGCCGCGGCGTGCGCCGCCTCGCCGCGCAGCGCAGTCCGGCGGCCGCGCCGCGCATCGCCTGCTTCCCCGACGACGACATCGGCGCGCAGATCCTCGCCCACGGCTGGTACGAGGACGTGCTGCTGCACGCGATCTTCGACACTTTCCTCGCCGCGCAGGCGGCGCGTTTCCGCGACGGCATCGCGATCGACGTCGGCGCGAACATCGGCAATCACACGCTCTGGCTCGCCGCGCGCTTCGCGCGCGTGTTCGCCGTCGAACCCAATCCGATCTGCACGCACCTGCTGCAGGCGAATCTGCTGATGAATCGCGTCGACAACGTCGAGGTGTTCGCGCTCGGCCTCAGCGACCGCGACGGCGAACTCACGTTTCACGCGAACCAGCACGGCAATCTCGGCCGCTCGGGCGTCAGCGCGCATCTGGCCGGATCGGCGAGCCGCAGCTTTCCGGTGCCGGTGCTGCGCGGCGACGCGCTGTTCGATGCGCAGCGCCTCGCCGGACTGCCGCTGCGGCTGATCAAGCTCGACATCGAAGGCCACGAGTACGCCGCGCTGCGCGGCCTCGCCGCCACGCTCGCGGCGCAGCAGCCGCTATTGCTGTTCGAATCGCACACGAGCCGCGGCGACACCGGCGGCGACGCGATCCTCGCGCTGCTGCGCGACTGCGGCTATCGCCATTTCCATGTGATCGAGACGAACACGGCGCCGCGCGGCAACCCGCTGCGCAAGCTGCTGCATCGCGCACGCGAAGGGCTGCGCCTGCGCCTGTGCGAAGTGCAACGCCTGCCCGAGCGCAGCCACAGCCTCGTGATCGCCGCGGTGCAGCCATGCGCATCCTGATCCTGGCCCAGCACCTGGGCCGCGCGCTCGGCGGCATCGAGATCCAGTGCGACCTGCTCGCGCGCGAACTCGGCGCGCTCGGCCACGAGGTGCACTACGGCGCAGCGCACGGCGTCGCCGCGCCGCTGCCCGCGACGCCCTACGCGCTGACTGCCTGGACGCCCGGCGATGCGGCGTCGTTGCGCGAGCTGCTGCGGCGCGCGCGTCCCGACGTCGTCTATCTGCGCCACAACAAAGTCGCGCTGCGCGCGACCGCGCGCGCGCTGCGCGACGCCGGCGTGCCGCTGGTGTTCGCCGCGTCGAGCCTGCAGGACGTGCAGGCCTGGAGCTATCACCGCAAGCACGCGGCGTGGACGCCGCGGCGTCTCGCCTCGGTCGCGTGGCAGCGCCTGCGCAGCCGCTGGAACTGGGGCGGATTCCGCTGGGTCTGCGCGGCCGTCAGCCTCAACGCGCACTACACCGCGCGGCTGCCGGTCGCGCAGCGCGTGCACATTCCCGATGCGATGGACGCGGCCGCGGTGCCGTTCGCGTGGCCGCGCCGCTACGTCGCCTGGGTCGCCCAGATCAAGGACTACAAGAATCCCGGCGACTACGTCGAACTCGCGCGGCGCTGCGCCGATCTCGATCTCGATTTCCTGCTCGTCGGCAGCATCGTCAGCCCGCGCTACGCATGGATCGCCGATCCCGCGCGCACGCCGGAACAGTTCCACTATCTCGGACCGCGCACGCCGGCCGAGGTCAACGGCATCCTCGCCGGCGCGCAGGCGCTCGTGCACACCTGCGATCCCGAAGGCTTCGGCAACAACTTCATCCAGGCCTGGCAGCAGGGCACGCCGACGCTGTCGCTGCGCTTCGACCCCGGCGGCATCATCCGGCGCGAGGCGCTCGGCGACGTACCCGGCAGTCTCGCCGGGCTGGAGCGCGAACTGCGCCGGCTGATCGCCGACGAACCGCATCGCGTCGCGATGGGCGAGCGCGCGCGGCGCTTCGCGCGCGAACAGCACGACCCGCGCCGCAGCGCCGAACGCCTGGCCGAGCTGCTCGCGAGCGTCGCCCGGCCGCGGAGCGGCGCATGAACGTGCTGTTCCTGACCAAGTACCCGGCCGACGGCGCGAGCAGCCGCTATCGCGTCTACCAGTACCTGCCCTATCTCGACGCCGCCGGCATCGGCTATCGCGTGCAGCCGTTCATGAGCGAGGCCATGTATGCGCTCGTGAACCGCCCGGGACGGCGCCTGCGCAAGGCCGCTCACGCGGCATTCGCGGTCCTGCGCCGGCTCGCCGAACTCGCGCGCTGCGGGCGCTACGACCTGATCTACCTGCAGCGCGAATGCCTGCCGCTCGGGCCGCCGCTGATGGAACGCGCGTTCCGGCGCCGGCGCATCCCGACGATCTTCGACTACGACGACGCGCTGTTCATCGTGAAACCCAGCACGCACAATTCCTTTGTGGATACGTTCAAAAGCGGAGCGCGCACGCAGCAGATCTTCGGCCTCGTCGACTGCGTGCTCGCCGGCAACGACTGGCTGCGCGACCGCGCGATCGAACACGGCGGCGCCGCGCGCACCTTCCACGTGGCCGAAGACCTCGACCGCTACGCGCGCCGCGCGCCGCACCGCAACGGCGCGACCGTGACGCTGGGCTGGCTCGGTTCGCCGAGCACCGAGAAATACCTCGACCTGATCCGCGAGCCGCTGCGCGCGCTGTGCCGACGCTATCCGCAGCTGCGCCTGCGCGTCGTCGGCGGCGGCGCATTCACCGACGCCCGGATCCCGGTCGAGCACCGGCCCTGGCGCTATGCGAGCGAAGTCGACGACCTGCATGCGTTCGACATCGGCCTCATGCCGCTGCCGCTGGAAGACTGGTCGCGCGGCAAGTCCGGCGGCAAGGCGCGCACCTACATGGCCGCCGGCGTGCCCGCGGTCTGCACCGGCATCGGCTTCAATCTCGAGCTGATCCGCGACGGCGAGACCGGCGTGCTCGTGCGCGACCCCGGCGAATGGGAAGCCGCGCTCGCCCGCCTGATCGAGAACGCCGATCTGCGCGAACGCATTGCGGCGGCGGCGCGCGCCGAGGTCGAACGCCGCTATGCGCTGACGCGCATCGGTCCGCAGTTCGTCGACATCCTGCGCGAGGTGGCCGCCCGTGGCAGCCGCGCCTGACGTGCTCTACGTGTCCTACAACGGCATCGCCGAGCCGCTGGTCGAGTCGCAGGTGCTCGCCTATCTGCGCAAGCTCGCCGGCTACGGCTTTCGTTTCACACTGCTGACCTTCGAGCGCCGCCCGCCGGCCGACGCCGATGCGCTGCGCCGCCGGCTCGCCGACGAGGGCATCCGCTGGCACTGGCTGCGCAGCGTGTCCGGCTTCGGTCCGCTGACCTCGCTGCTCGACGTCGCGCGCGGCCTCTCGCGCGTGCGGCAGTTGCATCGGCAACAGGGTTTCAGCCTCGTGCACGCGCGCAGTTTCCTGCCGGCGCTGATCGCGCAGCGCTTCAAGCGCCGCCACGGCGTGCCGTATCTCAACGACCTGCGCGGCTTCTGGATCGACGAGAAGGTCTATCGCGGGCGGCTGCGCGAGAACGGCGCGGTCTACCGCATCGCCAAGCGACTCGAAACGCAGGTGCTGCGCGACAGCGACTACATCGTCTCGCTGAGCGAGCGCGGGCTGCGCACGCTCGACAGCTGGGGCGCCTGGCGCGGCGAACCGCCGCCGTCGGCGACGATACCGACCTGCGTCGACCTCGACCGCTTCGTGCCCGATGCAGCGGATACCACGGGCGCGGCGCCGGTGTTCGGCTATGTCGGCTCGCTCAGCGAGGAATACCTGCCCGAGGAGATCTTCGCGTGGTTCGCCGCGGCGCTCGTCGCGTTTCCCGCGGCACGTCTGCATCTCGTCACGCGCAGCGAACCGGCGCCGCTGCAGGCGGCGCTCGCGCGCCACCGCATACCGGCCGAGCGCGTGCGCCTGCTTGCGCTGCCGCCGGCGCGCGTGCCGGCCGAGATCCGCCAGTTCGACGCGGCGCTGTCGTTCATCCGTCCGCACCTCGCGAAATTCGCGAGCTGCCCGACCAAGGTCGGCGAGTACCTCGCCTGCGGCGTGCCAGTCGTCAGCAACCGCGACATCGGCGATCTCGACACGCTGCTTGCCGACGGCGCCGCGGGCTGCCTCGTCGACGACTTCGGCGACGCCGCGCGTGCGCGCAGCTTCGAACAGCTCGCCGCGCTGTGGCGCGATCCGCAGCTCAAGACGCGCTGCCGCGCGCTCGCCGAGCGGCATTTCTCGCTGGCCCGCGGCAGCGAGCGCTATGCGCTCGCGTACCGCCGCATCCTCGGAACGGCGCCCTGATGTTCGAATCCGCGCTCGAAATCAGCGTGGTCGTCCTGATGCTGGGTTGCGTCGCGATGGCGTGGATGCTGGCGCGGCGCGACCGCGGACCGCGCCGCACGGCGCCGCCCGAAGCGCTGCTGCCGACGTCCGACGCGTATCCCGGGCCGTCGGCGCAGCGCTTTCTGCTGCGCCTGTTCGTCGGCGGCAAGGAGCTCGTGCGCGGCGGCTTCCTCGTGCGGGCGGTGGGTGTCCTCGTCATCGGCCTGACCGACGCGATCCGCCAGCTGAACCTGAGCCCGGATTCGCTGCGCTATCACCGCGAGGGCATGGCCATCGCCGAACAGATGCGCGACGGCTTCTTCAATGCGCCGAACTGGATCGACAACGGCTGGTTCCAGTTCACCGGCCTCGTCTACTACCTGTTCGGACCGAACCCGGTCTACATCCAGCTCGTCAACATCGCGCTCGGTGCGCTCGCGCCGCTCGTCGTGTTCCGGCTCGTGCTCGCGGTCTATCGCGTCGACACGATCGCGCGCGTCGTCGCCCTGCTCGTCGCGTTCTTTCCGTCCTTCGTCTACTGGTCGTGCCTGATGCTGAAGGATCCGCTGTCCATCTTCAGCATCAGCCTGCTCGCGCTCGCCGTCGTGCGCCTTCGCGACGGCTTCGGCCCCGCGCCGCTGATCGCGATGACGCTGTCGCTGCTGGCGCTGCTCGGCATCCGCGAATACCTGTTCTTCGTCTGCCTGTTCCTGATTGCCGCGTCGTATTTCCCGGTCGAAGGCCGCCGCACCGTGCCGCTGCTGCTGACCCTGTCGGGCGTCGTCGTGCTCCTGGGCACGGCGACGTGGTTCGCCGGCTTCGGCGTGCTCGGCGCGGACTACATCCGGCAATCTCACTATTTCGACCTCGAATACATCAATCAGTCGCGCATCGCGATCAGCCACGGCAGCGGCGCATTCTTCGCCGCACCGGAAACCGCGGTCTGGGGCCAGGATGTCGCATCGACCGCGCGCGCCGCGCTCGCCGCCGTCTATTTCTTCTTCGTGTCGATCGACCTGACCCAGATCGGCAGCGCACGCCAGCTCATGGCCCTGCCGGAAATCCTCGTGATCCTGTGCCTGCTGCCGAGCCTCGTGCGCGGCCTGCGCGCGAGCTGGCACCACGCACGCCAGCAGTCGCTGCCGGTCGCCGTGTTCGCGTTCGGCCTGCTCATCGTCTACGGCTCGGCCGCGACCAACATGGGCGCGATGTTCCGCTGGCGCATGCAGGCACTGCCGTTCCTGCTGACGTTCATGGTCTACGGCGTGTTCGTGCACGGCCGCGGTCCGATCTACGGGCTGCTGCGGCGGATGAAATTTTGAGTGCAACTAAAACCTTCAAAACCTTCGAGAAAAACCTTCGAGGACACCCAGAAAAACAGTTCGAAACTTTAGACGAAGCTTTAGAGGACACCAAAAAACGTTCGATAAGTTTTCGGGGACACCCATGAGTTTCGAGGAACCAGACAGCTCGGTATTTCAGGAACGTGTTTCAAGGGCGTTTCAAGGGGCGTTCCAGGACAGCTCCGCCCTCCCAGCTTCGAAAAAACTCGGGGAAATTTCGGGAGGCGTTTCCGGACAAGGCGTTTCCGACACGCATGAACCTCCGGTATCGGAGAGAGTCCAGGACAGAAATCCATTCCCATGAGCTTGGCGCACCAGAAATTTCCGAGTCGAGGAATTTCGGTCGTCAGAGAATCTTCAGGACACCCATGAAGGTCGATGGACGCAAAAATATTAGGACACCCAAAAAAATATAGGACACCCATGGATTCAACGACGCGCCGAACGTCCCGAGTGCCATTCCGAGGACCATCCATGAACCATGGCGCGCGAACGCTGAGCAACTTTCCAGGACATCCGGAATTCCAGAAGCGCTGAGGGCACTCCCGGGACACCCATGCAAACCCACATCGACGCTGTGGTACTCGGACTCTCGCCAACCGGCCTGTATGCGCTGCGCGAACTGCAGCAGGCCGGCCTGCATCTGATCGGGGCCGACCAGGCCTCCGGCTGCGCACGTTTCTCGCGTGCGGCACGCCGCTGCTGGACGCCGCGCGACGATGCGGAACTGTTGCGGCGCCTGCATGAGCTAGCTGCCGCGCAGACCGCGCCGACGCTGCTACTGCCGACCAATGACCACTACATCGAATTCCTCGGTCGCCATCGCGCGGAGCTGGCGACGGCGTTCCGATTTGCGAGCTGCTACGGCGGAATCGCCGATGAACTGCTCGACAAGCTCCGCTTCCACGCGCTCTGCCGCCGACACGGCGTCGCCACGCCCGGTGTCTGGCATGTTCCGGACGCGCAAGCGCTTCGTGCCGTCATCGCCGACATGCCGTATCCGTGCCTGCTGAAGCCGGCACTCGTCCACAAGGCGCGGCCGTTCCTGCGCGGGCGCAAGCTGCTCGTCGCGCGGTCACGCGACGAACTGCAGGCCTTGTTCGCCACGCTTCCGCCCGACAGCGGCGGCTGGCTCGTGCAGGAAATCGTCCCGGGGCCGGAATCGTCGATCACCGTATTCGGCGCGTACGTCGACGCGTCCGGGCAGTCGCGGCAACCCTTCGTCGCGCGCAAGCTGCGTCAGTATCCGCCGGGGTTCGGCTCCGCGTCGCTCGCACTCAGCGAGCATTGCGCCGAGACACAGGAGCGGTCGCAGAGCTTCCTGCGCGCGATCGGATTCCACGGCATCTGCGGTACCGAGTTCAAGCGCGATCCACGCGACGGCATGCTGAAAATCATCGAGATCAATCCGCGCCCGACCTTGTGGTTCGGCCTGAGCCATGCCGCAGGCAAACGGATCGCGACAGCCTGGGCGAACGACATGCGTTGCTATCCGCCGCAGCCTGAACGCGCGCAGACCGACGGAGTGGTCTGGCGATATCTCGCGAAGGATCTTGCTGCCGCGCGCTTCTACCGCGATCCGCCGGATGATTTTGTGTTGCCGCCGCCGCAGCCCCACGTGACCCGCGCCGCCGGCGAGCACACCTGGGCCGTCTACGACCGGCGCGATCCGCTGCCGGCGCTCGTCGAGCCGCTGCTGTTCCTGCGCAAGTTCCTGGACCGGCGCGGATGAGGCGCCTCATTGTCAATGCCGACGACTTCGGCATTACCGCCGGCGTCAATGCCGCCGTCATCGACGCATTCCGCGCGGGATGCCTGTCCAGTGCGACGCTCCTCGTGAACGGCGCCGCCGCACGGGAAGCGGCGGATCTGGCTCGTGCTCATCCGCGTCTTGGCATCGGGCTGCACTTCAACCTGACGCTCGGCGCACCGAGCGCACCGGCTGACGCCGTGCCATCGCTGCTCGGCGCCGACGGCCGCTTTCCGAGCCGCGACGAAATCGCAAAACGTGCGCTGCGCGGCCGGCTCGTCAGAAGCGAGCTGCACACCGAACTCAAGGCCCAGCTTGCCGCGTTCGTTGCGCTAGGTCTCGCGCCGACACATCTGGACAGCCATCAACACGTGCACGCGTTCCCTCCAGTGTTCGATACGCTCGCGCAGGAGTGCGCCGCGCTCGGCCTACCGCTGCGCCAGCCGCATACGCTGCGCCTGCCTGGTGCGCGGCCGCGACTCGGCCGCCGCCTGCGCAGC
>CAMLLF010000054.1 GCA_946480705.1 uncultured Lysobacteraceae bacterium
GCAGGCGCGCGTGCAGGCCGGAGTCTGGGCATGAACGCGCCGAACCTCGCACCCGTGCTCATCATGGCCGGCGGCACCGGCGGCCACATCTTCCCGGGCATCGCCGTGGCCGACGAACTGCGCGCGCGCGGCGTGCCGGTGCTATGGATGGGCGCCGCCGGCGGCCTCGAAACCGAGCTCGTGCCGAAAGCCGGCATCGCGATCGAGACGCTCGACATCGGCGGCGTGCGCGGCAAGGGACTGTCGACGAAGCTGCGCGCCCCGCTGCGCATCGCGCGCGCCGTGCTCGCGGCGCGTCGCGTGCTGCGTCGCGTGAGGCCGCGCAGCGTGCTGTCGATGGGCGGCTTCGCCGCCGGCCCCGGCGGCATCGCCGCATGGCTCGCGGGTACTCCGCTGCTCGTGCACGAACAGAACCGCGTGCCCGGCGCGACGAACCGCGCGCTCGCGCGCGTCGCGCGGCGCGTGCTCGCAGGCTTCGCCGACGCGTTCGGCGCGGCGCAGCGCCCGATCTGGGTCGGCAATCCGGTGCGTGCTGCGATCGGTGCGCTCGCGCCGCCGGCGGAACGCTTCGCCGCGCGCGACGGCGCGCCGCGGCTGCTCGTGCTCGGCGGCAGTCTTGGCGCGCAGGCATTGAATCACCGCGTGCCCGAAGCGCTCGCGCGGCTGACCAAAGAGCTGCGCCCGCAGGTACGTCACCAGAGCGGCGCGAAGCATGCCGACGTGACCCGCGCGGCCTATGCGTCGGCCGGCGTCGACGCACACGTCGAACCGTTCATCGACGACATGGCGGCCGCCTACGGCTGGGCCGATCTCATCGTCTGCCGCGCCGGCGCGCTGACCCTCGCGGAGATCGCCGCGGCCGGCGTCGGTGCCGTACTGGTGCCGTATCCGCATGCGGTCGACGACCATCAGACGCGCAACGCCGACGCGTTCGTCGACGCGCGCGCGGCGGTGCGCATCGCCGAGGACGAGGCCACGCCGGAACGCCTCTGCACCGAGCTCGGCCGCCTGTTCGCCGACCGTGCGAGCCTGCTCGCGATGGCACACGCCGCGCGCGGTCTCGCCAAGCCCCGGGCCGCAGCCGATATCGCCACGCAGTGCCTGGAAGTGGCCGCATGACGCCGCGCCGCCTCGCACCGCACGACGACATCACCCATGCGCTGCGCCGCGTGCATTTCGTCGGCATCGGCGGCGTCGGCATGAGCGGCATCGCCGAAGTGCTGCACAACCTCGGCTACGACGTGTCGGGTTCGGACAAGGCCGATTCGTCGACGACGCGCCGGCTCGCCGGCCTCGGCATCCGCGTGGATCGCGGCCATGCGGCCGAACATGTGGAAACCGCCGATGCGATCGTCGTGTCGAGCGCGATCAGGCCGGACAATCCCGAACTCGTCGCCGCGCGCGAACGCCGCATTCCGGTCGTGCCGCGCGCGGAGATGCTCGGCGAACTGATGCGCTTTCGCCGCGGCATCGCGGTGGCCGGCACTCACGGCAAGACCACGACGACCAGCCTCGTCGCGAGCGTACTCGCCGAGGCCGGTCTCGATCCGACCTTCGTGATCGGCGGCCAGCTGACCGCGGCGGGCGCGAACGCGCGCCTGGGCACCGGGGAATATCTCGTCGCCGAAGCCGACGAGTCCGACGGCTCGTTCCTGCTGCTCTCGCCGATGGTCGCGATCGTCACGAACATCGACGCCGACCATCTGGAGAACTACGAAGGCGACTTCGGCAAGGTCAAGAAAGCATTTGCCGACTTCCTGCATCGCCTGCCGTTCTACGGCCTGGCGGTGCTGTGCATCGACGATGCGGAAGTCGCCGAACTCGCGAAGCAGACCGCGCGCAGCACGCTGACCTACGGCATCGCGAGCGCCGAGGCGGACGTGCGTGCGGAGAACGTGCGCCAGCGGGGCGCGCAGATGCTGTTCGATCTCGTGCTGCCCGGATTCGATGCGCGCGTGCCGGTCACCCTGAACCTGCCGGGCCGGCACAACGTGCTCAACGCGCTGGCCGCATCGGCCGTGGCGTGGCAGCTCGGCGTCGAGGCCGAGGCGATCCAGCGCGCGCTCGCGCAGTTCCAGGGCGTCGGCCGCCGCTTCCAGGCGCGCGGCGAACTGGTGCTCGACGACGGCCGTGCGACGCTCGTCGACGACTACGGCCACCACCCGAGCGAACTCGCCGCGGTATTCGCCGCAGCGCGCGGCGGCTGGCCGGACCGCCGCCTCGTCGTCGCGTTCCAGCCGCATCGCTACTCGCGCACGCGCGATCTGCTCGACGACTTCGCGCGTGTGCTCAGCGAGGTCGACGTGCTCGTGCTGACCGAGGTCTACCCGGCCGGCGAGGCGCCGATCGCCAACGCCGACGCGCGCGCGCTCGCGCGCGCCGTGCGTGCGCGCGGCAAGGCCGATCCGGTGCTGATCGATCATCCGCGCGATCTCAAGGAAGCGCTGCCTGCGCTGCTGCGCGATCGCGACCTGCTGCTGCTCATGGGCGCCGGCGACATCGGCGCCGCGGCGAGCGAACTCGCCGCATTGGGCGAATTGAGGACAAGGGCAAGTTGATGCGTATTACCGATCCCCAATTGTTCGGACGCGTGGCCGTGGCGCTCGGCGGCAATTCCGCCGAACGCGAGGTGTCGCTCGATTCGGGCCGCAACGTGCTCGACGCGCTGCGCGCGCGCGGCGTCGACGCACACGCGGTCGACGGCATTCCGGCGCTGCTCGACGCGCTGCGCGCCGGCCACTTCGCGCGCGTGTTCAACATCCTGCACGGCCGCGGCGGCGAAGACGGCATGCTGCAGGGCGCGCTGCAGGCGCTCGGCGTGCCGTTCACCGGCTCGGGCGTGCTCGGCTCGGCGCTGACCATGGACAAGGTGCGCACGAAGGAAGTCTGGATCGCGAAGGGCCTGCCGACGCCGCGCTTCCGCGCGTACCGCAAGGGCGAGGACATCGCCGCGGTCATCGCCGAACTCGGCTATCCCGTGATCGTGAAACCGTCGCACGAAGGTTCCAGCGTCGGCATCACGCGCGTCTACGGGCAAGCCGATCTTCCGGCGGCGCTCGAACTCGCGTCGCGCTACGACGGCGAACTCGTGATCGAGCAGCTCGTCGTCGGCGACGAGTTCACCGTCGGCATCCTGCACGGCGAGGCGCTGCCGTCGATCCACATCGTGCCCAAGGGCGAGTTCTACGACTACCACGCGAAGTACGTCGCCGAGGACACGCAGTATCTGTGCCCCGGGCTCGACGGTGCGGCCGAAGACGAGATGCGCGCGCTCGCGCTGCGCGCGTTCGTCGCGGCCGGCGCGGCGGGTTGGGGCCGCGTCGACGTCATGCGCGACCGCGACGGCGGCAACTGGCTGCTGGAAGTGAACACCACGCCGGGCATGACCAGCCACTCGCTCGTGCCGAAGGCCGCGCGCGCGGTCGGCATCGACTTCCCCGAGCTGTGCTGGCGCATCCTCGAAACGAGCTTCGGAGACGCCGCCTGATGAGCGCGACGGCGATCCAACGCCTGCTGGCCTGGGCCATTGCGCTGACGCTCGTCGCGCTGCCCGTGGTCGGCCTGCTCAACGGCTGGTACGCGGCCGATCGCTGGCCCGTGCGCCAGCTCGAGCTGCAGGCGGAGTTCGCCAACGTCAGCGCTGAGCAGATCCGCACGGCCGCGGCGCCCGCGATCGGCGTGGGTTTCTTCGCAGTCGATCTGGCCGGTGTGCAGAAGAGCGTCGCGCAGCTGCCCTGGGTCGAAAAAGTGGAAGCGCGCAAGCGCTGGCCCGACACGCTCGTGCTGCGCGTCTACGAGCAGCGGCCCTATGCGCACTGGGGCAGCGACATGCTGATCAATCGCGACGGCCATCTGTTCCAGGTGCCGGGCGCGTCGGAAATCCAGGGTCTGCCGCGGCTGACCGGTCCGGACGAGCGCATTGCCGACGTGATCGCGTTCCACAACGACGTGCTCGCCGAATCCGGCGGCAGCGGCCTGCAGGTGACCGGCGTCACGCTGAGCGCACGCGGCAGCTGGACCGTACACCTCGACAGCGGCGCCAGCATCATCGTCGGCAACGAGCATGCGCACGAGCGCCTGCGCCGCTTCATCCAGATGTATCCACGCGTGGCCGCGAGCGGCCGCGGCGCGTTCGAGTACGTCGATCTCCGCTACAGCAACGGCTTCGCGATGAAGTGGCCCGGCGCGGACGCCGAGCCGGCGACCGCGCCGCCTCCGTCCGCCAACCCCGTCCCTGCGCCGGTGGAAGACGCATGAACCGCAAGACCGAAAAATCGCTGATCGTCGGCCTCGACATCGGCACCTCGAAGACCGTCGCCATCGTCGGCGAATTCCAGCCCGGCGATCCGGTCGAGATCATCGGCGTCGGCTCGCACGCGTCGCGCGGTCTCAAGCGCGGCGTCGTCGTCGACATCGAATCGACCGTGCAGTCGATCCAGCGCGCGATCGAGGAAGCCGAACTCATGGCCGGCTGCGAAATCCGTTCGGTCTATGCGTCGATCTCGGGCAGCCATATCAAGGACGACAATTCGCACGGCACCGCGCCGATCCGCGACAAGGAAGTGACCCAGGCCGATCTCGACGCCGTGCTCAACGCGGCGAGCGCGCTTGCGATTCCGGGCGACCGCTGGGTGCTCTACAAGGAGCCCCAGGAATATCTGATCGACGGGCAGGAAGGCATCCGCCACCCGGTCGGCATGTCCGGCGTGCGGCTCGAGGCTAACGTGCATCTCGTGACCGGCGCGGCGAGCGCGGCGCAGAACATCATGAAGTGCATCCAGCGCTGCGGGCTGTCGGTCGACGAGCTCGTGCCGTCGGCCGTGGCCTCGGCGCGCGCCGTGCTGACCCAGGACGAGCGCGAGCTCGGCGTCTGCCTCGTCGACATCGGCGCCGGCACGACCGATCTGGCGATCTACACGCAGGGCGCGATCCGCCACACCGCGGCGCTGCCGATCGGCGGCGATCAGGTCACCAACGACATCGCGCAGTTCGTGCGCACGCCTACCGCGAATGCCGAGGAAATCAAGATCCGCTACGCCTGCGCGCTCGCGCAGCTCGCGACCGCGGAAGAAACGATTCAGGTGCCGAGCGTCGGCGACCGTCCGCCGCGCCGCCTCGCGCGCCAGACGCTGGCCGAGGCGGTGCAGCCGCGCTACGAGGAAATCTTCGAGATGGTGCAGGCGGAACTGCGCCGCTCGGGGCTCGAGGAACTCACGCGCGCCGGCATCGTGCTGACCGGCGGCGGCGCGAAGATGGAAGGCGTCGTCGAGCTCGCGGAAGAACTGTTCCACATGCCGGTGCGGCTCGGCGTGCCGCAGCACGTCAGCGGCCTGTCGGATGTCGTGTCCAACCAGATCCATGCCAGCGGCGTGGGCCTGCTGCTCTATGGCGCGGGACGCGAAGCCGTGCGGCGCCCGGCGGGCGCCGGCGTCGCGCGCGTCGGCGGGCTTTGGGACAAGGTCATGCACTGGTTCAAGGGGAATTTCTAGCGAAATTCACAAACGCCGCGTCTGCGGTGTGCGGGACCCGCGGCAGGACGCCGCGGGAGCGCGGCGAAAGCCGCGCGACCGGAGAACGCGCCTGTTCTCCGTCCGGCCGGCGGGTCATGCGGACGCGCGCGGCACACAACAGCAAGTCATAAAACCGGAGGATGGGAGCTATGTTCGAATTCGTGGAAAAGATCGCGCCGAATGCGGTCATCAAGGTCATCGGCGTCGGCGGCGGCGGCGGCAACGCGGTCGCTCACATGGTCCAGCAGCACGTCGAGGGCGTGGACTTCGTCTGCGCCAACACCGACGCGCAGGCGATCAAGAACTCAGGCGCGAAATTCAGCCTGCAGCTCGGCAGCAACGTGACCAAGGGTCTCGGTGCCGGCGCGAATCCCGAGGTCGGCCGTCAGGCCGCGCTCGAGGATCGCGAACGCATCGTCGAGATGCTGCAGGGCGCCGACATGGTGTTCATCACCGCCGGCATGGGCGGCGGCACCGGCACGGGCGCCGCGCCCGTCGTCGCGCAGCTCGCCAAGGAACTCGGCATCCTGACGGTCGCGGTCGTGACCAAGCCGTTTCCGTTCGAGGGCCGCCGCCGCATGCAGGTCGCGCTCAAGGGCATCGAGGATCTGAGTCAGCACGTCGACTCGCTGATCACCGTGCCGAACGAGAAGCTCCTGACCGTGCTCGGCCGCGACGTGACGCTGCTCAGTGCGTTCAAGCAGGCCAACGACGTGCTGCTCGGCGCCGTGCAGGGCATCGCCGACCTGATCACGCGTCCGGGTCTCATCAACGTCGACTTCGCCGACGTGCGTACCGTCATGTCGGAAATGGGCATGGCGATGATGGGCACGGGCTCGGCCAAGGGCGACGACCGCGCGGTCGCTGCGGCGGAAGCGGCGATCAACAACCCGCTGCTCGAGGACGTCAACCTCGCCGGTGCCTGCGGCATCCTCGTCAACGTGACCGCAGGTCCGAACCTGACCATGCGCGAGTTCGACGAGATCGGTCAGGTCATCCACGGCTTCGCGAGCGAGGATGCGACCGTGGTCATCGGCACGGCACTCGACACCGAACTGCAGGACGAAGTCCGCGTGACCGTCGTGGCGACCGGCCTCAATCGCGCGGCCGTGCGCCAGCCGGTGATGTCGCGTCGCGAGGAACCGCGTCCGCGTCTCGTGCTGCGCACGGGCACGGGCAACGAGGTCGTCGATTACGCACAGCCCGCGGTACGCGTCGCCGGTCCTGCTGCGCGCCAGGTCAGCGTCGCCGAAACGGCGGTCGCTGCCGAGCCCGCGATGGACTATCTCGACATTCCCGCGTTCCTGCGGCGGCAGGCCGACTGACGGTCGCGGCCGCAAGGCCGCGCCGCCCGGATCGCAACGCTCCGCAGCTTCGTGCTGCGGCGTTGCCGTGCCGGTCGCGTGAGGGTTTTGCGCAAAAAAGCGTCAAGGACAGGTGACGACAGGCGCCGTCATCCGTCATGCTACGTCCTCCAGAGGGCGGTATGCCGACGGCATACCGCCCTTTTTTCGCCCGATCCATCGGCTAATGTTGTATCTACGCAACAGGGTGTGGGTCAGGCGCGTCGTTTTGCTTTTCTGTCATAAAGCCCTGTGCTAGCATCCAGGCCGTTTTGTTGGCTCCTGCCCCAGGGGACAAAAAAAGAATGATTAAACAACGCACGCTCAAGAACGTTATTCGGGCGACAGGCGTCGGCATCCACACCGGCGAAAAGGTCTACATGACCCTGCGTCCGGCGGCGGTCGACACGGGCATCGTGTTCCGTCGCGTGGATCTGAATCCGCCGGTGGAAATCCACGCCCGCGCGGAAAACGTCGGCGACACCAGCCTTTCCAGCACCCTGATCAAGGGAACGATCCGCGTATCGACAGTCGAACATCTGCTGTCGGCCATGGCGGGTCTCGGTATCGACAACGCCTACGTCGACCTGTCGGCCTCGGAAGTGCCGATCATGGACGGCAGCGCTGGCCCGTTCGTATTCCTGCTGCAGTCCGCGGGCATCGAAGAACAGCCCAAGGCCAAGCGCTTCATTCGCATCAAGAAACCGCTCGTCGTCAAGGAAGGCGACAAATGGGCGCGTTTCGAGCCGTTCGACGGCTTCAAGGTCGGTTTCTCGATCGACTTCAACCACCCGATCTTCACCGCGCAGACCTCCCGCGCGGAAATCGACTTCTCGACGACCTCGTTCGTCAAGGAAGTCTCCCGTGCCCGTACCTTCGGCTTCATGCGCGACATCGAAATGCTGCGCGAGCGGAATCTGGTCCTGGGCGGGTCCATGGACAACGCGATCGTCCTCGACGACTATCGCGTCCTCAACGAAGACGGCTTGCGCTACGAGGACGAATTCGTCAAACACAAGATCCTCGACGCGATCGGCGACTTGTACCTGCTCGGACACAGCCTCATCGGCGCGTTCTTCGGGCACAAGTCGGGCCATCAGTTGAACAATCTGCTGCTGCGCACGCTGCTGGCTGATACCAGCGCGTGGGAAGAGGTCTGCTTCGACGACCCGGCAACGGCACCGATTTCCTACGCCCACCCTGCCCAGGCGATGTAGGAAGGCAACACCACTGCGGCTTTCAGCCAGCCGCAGTGCGGCGCGGTCAGGTGTCCGCGTCTTTCTTGGAATCAGTGGTTTCGGCGAGGGACGCCATCTTCAGAAACAAGGCCCTGAGTTCGGGGTCTGCCAGTGTGACTGCGGCCTTGCTCAAATGCTCGGCGGCGGTGTGTGAAAGCGGCTTCCGCCTTGCAGGCTCCGGGGGAACGGACGGCAAGGGTGCCACTTTGACGGTGAACGACTTGAAGGGCTGGCCCAGCGCTTTTTGCGCTTCGGCCAGGATCGGGGTCTGGTGAAGTCTCAGCTTCGCTGCCCAGGTCGAGGAGTTCGCCAGAAAAATAACGCGACCCTGTCGCGCGTCCGCCAGACAGCAATGTGGGCGGATCGCGGGAGGTAGCGTCAGGCGTAAACGAAGATCCAGTGCTTCCAGCGCTCGCGCCCGCTTGATCAGGGACGCGACGGGGGAGGTCTCGCCGACCGGTTTGGGGCCGGACGACGAGCGACGCGACGTGGCCGCGGACGATGGGGTTTTTGTTTGCATCGCGGAAACCCAGGCAGAAAACGAATCCGGCATGAACATCATTATCGTCGCAAAGCCGCACGCGGTGCCGCAGACCATCGACCTCGGCTGCTGGCGCACCCGCATCAAATGCGGCGCGATACTCGGTTGTGCCGCCCTGGCCTGCGCGCTGCTCGGCGTGAGCGTGGCCTACAGCATCGCCGGTCCGAAGACGCGGACGCTCGCCGAAGTGCGGGAACTGCGCGAACAGAGCGACGCGCGGCTGCGCGAGCTCGAACAGATCAAGCAGAGCACGCAGCGCGATCTCGACGCGCTCGCCGTGAAGCTCGGTGCGCTGCAGGCGCATGCGACGCGTCTCAATGCGCTCGGCGAGCGGCTGACCCGCGCCGGCAAGCTCGACGACGGCGAGTTCCGCTTCTCCGAGGCCCCCTCGGTCGGCGGCCCCGAAGAGCCTATGTCGCCGGTCGTGCATGCGGCGGCGCCCCAGCTGACCGACTCGATCGAGGAACTGCACGGCCGCTTCGTGCGCCAGCAGGCCCAGCTCGAAGTGCTCGAAAATCTGCTGCTCGACCGCAAGATCGATTCCGACCTGCTGCCGAGCGGCATGCCGGTCAATTCCGGCTACATCTCCTCGTATTTCGGCGGCCGTCCCGATCCGTTCAACGGCGCCAGCGCGTTTCACTCGGGCATCGACTTCGATGCCAATGTCGGTGCGGACATCCACTCGGTCGCCGAAGGCGTCGTGACCTGGTCCGGCACTCGTCCCGGTTACGGCAACGTGGTCGAAGTCGATCACGGCAACGGCTACATGACCCGCTATGCACATAATTCCCAGAACCTGGCCACGGTCGGCCAGCGCGTCCGCGTCGGCGAAGTCATCGCCAAGGTCGGTTCGACCGGCCGTTCGACCGGGTCGCACGTGCATTTCGAAGTCTGGCTCAACGGCAAGGCCGTCAATCCCATCGCGTACGTACGTAGCCAGCGCAAGGCCTGACAGCGGGCTCTACCGTTCCGCGGCTCTTGAATCCAGGGGCCTGCAACCCACCATTCTTTTCCCGACGCGGCCGCCGGCTTATCATCGGCGGTCCGCTTGTGCCTGCGCGCTGCGCGGGCTTCCTGCGTTTTCCCTTTCCTGCTGAGCGATCGATTCCATGTTCAACCGTCTGATGACGAGCCTTTTCGGCAGCCGCAACGATCGCGTGCTGCGCCAGCTCAACAAGGCCGTGGCGCAGATCGCCGCGCTCGAGCCGGCCATGCAGGCACTGTCCGACGCGGAGTTGCGCGCTCGCACCGATCAGTTCAAGCAGCGCCTGAAGGACGGCGAGACGCTCGAGCAGATCCTGCCCGACGCGTTCGCCACGGTGCGCGAAGCCTCGGTCCGCGTGCTCGGCCTGCGCCACTACGACGTGCAGATGATCGGCGGCATGGTGCTGAACATGGGACGCATCGCCGAAATGCGCACGGGTGAAGGCAAGACGCTCGTCGGCACGCTGTCGGTCTACCTCAATGCGCTCGAAGGCAAGGGCGTTCACGTCGTCACGGTGAACGACTACCTCGCCAAGCGCGACGCGGCGACGATGGGCAAGCTCTACAACTTCCTGGGTCTGACCGTCGGCGTGGTCTGGCCAGGCATGAACCACAGCGACAAGTCCGCGGCCTACAACGCCGACATCACTTACGGCACCAACAACGAGTTCGGCTTCGACTATCTGCGCGACAACATGGCACTGTCGAAGGAACAGCGGTACCAGCGCGGCCTGCACTACGCGATCGTCGACGAAGTCGACTCGATCCTGATCGACGAGGCGCGCACGCCGCTGATCATCTCCGGACCGTCCGAGGAATCGCCGCAGCTCTACGTCAAGATCAACCGCATCGTTCCGAAGCTGACGCGCCAGGAAAAGGAAGATTCCACGGTCGGCGACTACTGGGTCGACGAAAAGCAGAAACAGGTGCACCTGTCCGAAGAGGGCATGGAGCACGCCGAGCAGTTGCTGCGCCGCGAAGGCGTGATCGCCAATGACGAGGGCCTCTACGACGCCAAGCATCTGGTCGTCGTGCACCATCTGAATGCGGCGCTGCGCGCCAACGCGCTGTACCAGCGCGACGTCGACTACATCGTGCGCGACGGCGAGGTCATCATCGTCGACGAATTCACCGGCCGCACGCTCGCGGGCCGGCGCTGGTCCGACGGCCTGCATCAGGCGGTCGAGGCGAAGGAAGGCGTGCCGATCCAGCGCGAGAACCAGACGCTCGCGACGATCACGTTCCAGAACTACTTCCGCATGTATAAAAAGCTGGCCGGCATGACCGGTACGGCCGACACGGAAGCCTACGAGTTCCAGCAGGTCTACGGCCTCGAAGTCATCGTGATCCCGACGCACCGGCCGATGATCCGCAAGGACTCGCCCGACCTCGTCTTCCTCAAGCACAAGCCGAAATGGGACGCGATCGTCGAGGACATCCGCGACTGCCAGAAGCGCAAGCAGCCGGTGCTCGTCGGCACCGCGTCGATCGACGCCTCGGAGTTCCTGTCGAACATGCTGCAGAAACAGGGCGTCGCGCACGAGGTGCTCAACGCCAAGCAGCACGAGCGCGAAGCGCACATCGTCGCGCAGGCCGGGCGCCCCGGCGCCGTGACGATCGCGACGAACATGGCCGGCCGCGGTACGGACATCGTGCTCGGCGGCAGCCTCGAAGCCGAGCTCGCGCTGCTGCCGGAAGACGCGACCGACGCCGAGCGCGCGCGCATCCGCAGCGACTGGAAGAAGCGTCACCAGGAAGTCGTCGCCGCCGGCGGCCTGCACATCGTCGGCACCGAACGCCACGAGTCGCGCCGCATCGACAATCAGCTGCGCGGCCGCTCC
>CAMLLF010000055.1 GCA_946480705.1 uncultured Lysobacteraceae bacterium
CGCGCAGCACCGGCAGCGCGGTTGCGGCGATCGGCGCGAGCGCCAGGCATTCGGCGAGGCCGCGCACGGTCGGCGCGTCGAACACGGCATTCAGCGCGAGGTCGCGACCGAGGTCGCGGCGCAGCCGCGCGACGAGCCGCGTCGCAAGCAGCGAGTGGCCGCCGAGTTCGAAGAAGTCGTCCTCGCGGCCGATGCGGTCGAGGCCGAACAACTCCGACCACAGCGCGGCGACGGTTTGTTCGAGCGCGCCCAGCGGCGGCTCGAACTCGCGCTGCAGGTCGGTGAAATCCGGCACCGGCAGCGCCTGCGGATCGCGCTTGCCGTTCGGACCCAGCGGCAGACGCGGCAGATTCACGAATGCGCGCGGCAGCATGAACGCGGGCAGCGAGCGGCGCAGACGATCGCGCAAGGTAGCCGCCGGCACGGGCGCGTCGGCGACGACATAGGCGACGAGACAGCGCTCGCCGTCCTCGCGCGCGCGCACGGTCACCGCCGCCTCGCGCACGCCGGCCTGCGCGCAGAGCGCCGCTTCGATTTCGCCGAGCTCGACGCGGAATCCGCGCAGCTTGACCTGCGTGTCGTTGCGGCCGACGAAATCGAGTTCGCCGTCGCGGCGCCAGCGCACGAGATCGCCGGTGCGGTACATGCGCGCGCCGGGTGCGTCGGCGAACGGATCGGGCAGGAAGCGCGCGGCGGTCTGGCCGGGCTGTCCGAGATAGCCGCGCGTGACGCCTTCGCCGGCGATATACAGCTCGCCGGTCACGCCGACGGGCACGCGTTGCAGGCGCGCGTCGAGCACGTAGACGCGATTGCCGCGGATCGGCCGGCCGATCGGCGGACGCTGCAGGCCCTGCGTCGCACGCGTCGGATCAAAGCGCGACAGCGTCGCGCAGATGCTGGTCTCGGTCGGTCCGTAGATGTTGAGAAAGCGCCGGCCGCGCCCCCAGCGCTCGACCAGCGACAGCGGGCAGGCTTCGGTGCCCGTCGACAGCGTGTGCAGCGCCGGCAGCGGCCGTTCGTCGAGACTGCCGAGCATCGCGACCGGCAGGCCGATGTAGTGGATCGCCTCGTCGTGCAGCACGTCGCCGAGCTCGCGCGCGTCCGCTGCGCTGCGGTCGTCGATGCATAGCGTCGCACCGGAGCACAGCGCGAGAAACAGATGCGCCGTGCCCGCGTCGAAGCTCAGCGACACGACGTGCAGCACGCGCTGGCCCGGCTGCAGCGCGATGACGTCCTGATAGGCGCGCACGACGTTGGCGAGCCCGCGATGCGTCGCGAGCACGCCCTTGGGCCGGCCGGTCGATCCCGAGGTGTAGATGACATAGGCGAGGCCGTCGAGGGCGAGCCGCGGCGGCGGCGCGACGGGATCGGTCGCGTCGGTTTCGTCGTCGAGGCAGAGCACGCGCGCGCCGCCGGCCGCGGCGAGATCGCGCCGACGCTGTTCGGACACGACGAGCGCGACACGGCTGTCGGCCTGCAGATACGCGAGGCGTTCGGCGGGATAGGCCGGGTCGAGCGGCAGGTAGGCCGCGCCGGCACGCAGGATGCCGAGCACGCCGACGACCATCGCGACGCCGCGGTCGACGCAGAGCCCGACGACCGATTCGGCACCGGCACCGGCCGCGACGAGGCGGGCGGCAAGCCGCGCGGCGGCCGCATCGACCTCGGCATAAGTCCAGCTGCCGCGGGAATCGCGCACGGCGGGCGCCTGCGGCGTCGCGCGGGCCCGGTCGGCGACGATGTCGTGCACGAAACGCGGCGCATCCGGCGGCGAGCGAGCGCCGTCGGCCGGCGCGCGGCCGCTTGCGCATCGAGCTCCTTCTCCTCGTCGCCGAGGGCGCGGCCGTAGCGCGCGAGCAGGCGTTGCTCCGCCGGGCTCGCGAGCTGCAGCTGCGCGATCGCCGCCGATGGGCGCGCTGCGGCCTGCGCGAGCAGCGACAGCCATGCGCGCGTCATGCGCCGTGCGCTGCGCGCATCGAGACGGTCGATCTCGGAACGCGCCGACGCGTCCGGCCGGTAGCTGAAGTCGACGACGACATCGGAGCCGTCGCGATGATCGAGCACGGCGAGCGACAGCGGCGTTTTCTGATGGCCGCTTTCCAGACGCAGCGCCGTGGCCGGCTGCGCGCCGAACGGAAAGCGCGTGGCGAAATCCTCGAACGAGAACGTCAGGTCGAAGATCTGACGGCGGCCTTCGCGCGCCGGCTGCAGGCGCCGGTTGATCTCGGCGACCGGATAGCGCTGGTGGCGGTAGCAGCGGCGCAGATCGGCGGCGATGCGCGCCGCGAGTTCCGGCAGCGTTTCACCCGGATCGACGCGGATCGCGAGCGGCAGCACCGAGGCGAACAGACCAAGTGCGCGGCGAAGGCGCGACGAACCGCGGTTGTGCACGGCGACGCCGATGACGATCGTGTCGAGGTTGCGCGTGCGCGCGAAATACGCGCTCAGCATCGCGAGCAGCAGATGCTGCGCGGCGGCACCGCGCCCGGCGGCAAGCACGGCGAGACGATCGAACAGCGCGCGCGGAATCGACCAGCGCGCCTGCCGGCTGTCGGTCGCCGCAGCGGCGCCGGGCGCCGCGATTCGATCGAGCAGCGGCGGCGGCAGTTGCGGCAATTCGCGTTCCCAGAACGCGGCGTCGCGCGCGCAGCGCGCCGAGTCGCGATAGGCCGCGTCGGCATCCAGCCATTCGCTCAGCGGCAGGCCGGCTTCGACCGTCGGCGCATCACCCGCGAGCAGTGCGTCGTAGGCTTCCTTGACGGCAAAAGCGAGCAGCCGCACCGAGGTGCCGTCGGAAACGAGGTGGTGGTGGCGATGCAGCCAGTAGGCATGGTCCGCGCCGGCGTGGACCAGCGCGGTGTCCCAGAGCAGGCCGCCGGCTGGATCGAACGGCCGTGAGAATTCGTGCTGCATCCAGGCCAATGCGCGTTCGTCGCCGTCGGGGCAGGCGGAGAAGTCGACGCGGCGCAGCGCGATGTCGACCTGCGGCAGGACGCATTGCCGCGGCGTGCCGTCGTCGGCGACGGCCATCGTCGTACGCAGCGCGTCGTGCGCGGCGGCGACGGCATTGATCGCGCGTTCGAGCAGGCTCGCGTCGATGTCGCTGCCGATGCGGAATGCGCCGCCGAGGTTGTAAAGCGGTACGCCCGGATGCAGCGACTGGTCGATCCAGACTGCCTGCTGCAGGCCGGAGAGCGCGCGTGCGTCGAGCCGGCTGCCGCAGCCGGTGGCGGGAAACAGCATGGGCGGGCGTCCTTGCTCGGTGGTGAGGCGCTAGGCGCCGTTCTCGCGCAGGAATTCGCGCAGCGACAGCGGGCGCATGTCGGTCCAGACCTGTTCGATGTAGGCGAGGCATTCGGCCTTGCTGCCGCGCTTTCCGGCGTCGGTCCAGCCTGCGGGCAGCGGCAGCGCGTCGGGCCAGATCGAGTACTGTTGCTCGGCGTTCTTCACGACGACGAATACCGTGTCTTCGTTGTCCAGCATCGGGCTACCCGTGAACCGTTGATGTGCGGGAATGGCGTTTTACCATGACGGTAAAATGCGGATCTTCGAATTTGGCCGCGATTTGTAATACGCAAACGCGCCATTTAGCAATAACCGCGAGCGATGGAAAAAAGTTCGCGTACGGCACGGAATACGGCGGCGCCCGTACCGCACGCGCGCTGCCCGATCAGGCTGAGGACGCGTTGATGCCGGCATTTTCCGCAGCCGCATCAGATACCTGACGGCGGCGGGATGTGCGGCCACTTCCAAAATGTCGGCGTCGGTGAAATATCCCCGACGCGAATCGCACGGACTGATATTCGGCGCGCGCGCGAAACGAAGTATTTTTCCGGTCGGGCGCGCCGGCGCGATGCGCCAGCGGATCGACGGACGACTCCCGGTGCGGCGGCTCAGTAGCCCGCGGCCTGGCCGTCCTTGCGGCTTTCGGAGGCGCCGATCCAGACCCGATTCTTCTCGTCCCAGGCGATCGCCTGATAGCCGCCGTAGGGGCCGTCGGCGAAGGTGACCTTGTGGCCTTTCTGCATCAGGCCGCGCACGGTTTCCCAGCTGTAGCCGGTTTCGAGATTGATCTCGCCGCCGTCGCGCATGGCCGTGGCCTGGCCGGTCGGCTCGGTCGAGCCGTCGTGCTGGATGCGCGGCGCATCGCCGGCTTCCTGCAGGTTCATGCCGAAGTCGATCAGGTTCATGACGATCTGCACGTGGCCCTGCGGCTGCATCGCGCCGCCCATCACGCCGAAGCTCAGCCAGGGCTTTCCGTCCTTCGTGACGAAGGCCGGGATGATGGTGTGGAACGGCCGCTTGCCCGGCGCATACGAATTCGGATGACCCTCGGCGAGCACGAACATCTCGCCGCGGTCCTGCAGGATGAAGCCGAGTCCGGTCGGCGCCATGCCCGAACCCATGCCGCGGTAGTTGGACTGGATCAGCGACACCATGTTGCCGTCCTTGTCCGCGGTCGTCAGATAGATCGTGTCGCCGTCGTCGAGCGGCGGATGGCCGGCGTCGACGGATTTCGCGGCGGTGTCGCCGATCAGCTTGCGCCGCTCGGCCGCGTAGTCCTTGGACAGCAGCCCGGCCAGCGGCGCCCTGGCGAACGCCGGATCGGCGAAGTAGCGCGCCCGGTCGGCGAACGCGAGCTTCTTGGCTTCGGTGAACAAATGAACATGTTCAACACTGCCGAACGGGATCTTCGAGAAATCGTAGGCTTCGAGCAGGTTGAGCATCGCGAGCGCCGCCACGCCCTGGCCGTTGGGCGGCAGCTCCCAGACGTCGTAGCCGCGATAGTTCGTCGACACCGGCTCGACCCACTCGCCGCGATGCGCGGCGAGATCCTCGGCGCTCAGAAAACCCGCGTTGGCCTTCATGTAGTCGCCGATCGTCTGCGCGATACGGCCTTTGTACAACGCATCGCGACCGCCCTTGGCGATCGTTTCGAGCGTGTTCGCGAGATTCGGGTTGGTCCAGCGCTCGCCCTTCTGCGGCGCCGCGCCGTCGCGCGTGAACTGTTCCTTGAAGCCCGGGTACTTCGACAGCCGCGGTACCGATCGCTGCCAGTAGTACGCGATGAGCTCGCTGAGCGGGAACCCCTCGCGCGCGTAGCGCACGGTCGGTGCGAGCAGGGTCTTCATCGGCAGCTTGCCGAACTTCCCGTGCAGCGCGAACCACGCGTCGACGGTGCCCGGCACCGACACCGGCAAGGGTCCCGTCGGCGGAATGTCCTTGTAGCCATGCTCGACGAACCAGGCCAGCGTGAGCGATTTCGGCGAACGGCCCGAACCGTTGTAGCCGTAGAGTTTCTGCGTCTTCGCGTCCCAGACGATCGCGAACAGATCGCCGCCGATGCCGTTGCCGGTCGGCTCCATGAGACCGAGCGCGGCATTGGCCGCGATCGCTGCGTCGAGTGCCGTGCCGCCCTGCTTGAGGATGTCGAGCCCGATCTGCGTCGCGAGCGGCTGCGAGGTCGCGACCATGCCGTGGGGCGCGATGACTTCGGAACGTGTCGCGAAGGCTTTTCCGGTGACGCGGTCGGCCGCACCGGCGGCCAGCGGAAGCAACAGCAGCAGAGCGGCAGCGAGGCAGCGCATACGACGGGCTCCGGATCGGAAAGAGCCCGAGCATAAGCGCATCCCGCGCGCCGTCCATGGGCCGGACGGCGCGTGCGACCAAGGTCGCGGTCGGACGGTCACGGCCGGACCGGGTCCCATGGAATCGTGTCGTCGTTGCCGTCGACGCGGAACTGCTCGACATGGATCACGCCGGTGGTCCAGGTCGCGCCGGGTCGGTCATAGGCAATCTCGTCCGCGGCAAGCACGACGTCGAGGCCGTTGTCCAAGGCAGTCATCGCGACGTTGCCCACCGGCTGCGTGAACGCGTAGCCGGAGACGCTGCGCCGCCAGAGTTCCTTGCCGTAGCTGTCCATCGCGACGATCTGTACCGGCCCGGACTCATCCGACCGCGGCAGCTTGAAGGCGGTGACGATGTTGCCTGCGGCGTCGCCGCTCCAGGCGAAGCGCGTCGGCGGAAAGTCCGGCAGATACGGAAAGCTCGGACCGGACAGACCCGGGAAATGCACCCATCGTGCGCGTCCGTCGAGGAAGTGCCACGCACCGATTTCGTGACTGACGGTGTTGACGGCCGGAACGAACGCGCCACCCAGGTGCCGCGCCACGGGTTGCGGTACGAAACCCGCCGGCAGCGGCAACGCGTCGCCGTCGCCGTCGATATCGATGCGGCGCAGCACGCGTTCCGCGCTGGCCGCATCGCGCTGTTCGAGCACGAACGCGCCGCCGCCGATCGGCTGCACGGAAGTCACGGGCGCGGCGCTGTCCGCATAGGGCCAGCCATATCGCGCGGCAAGTGGTGTTCCGGTCGCCGGATCGAAGGTCTTGATGGCGATCGTGCCAGGACTCGACGCGTCGAGGCAGCGGGTCACCGCGGTCAGCGTGCCGGCGTCGTAGTCGTAATCGAGCGCGAGCATTTCGGCAGCGAGGTATACACCGTTGGGGCAGCCGCCGATGGTCCGGGTCCAGTAGCTGGCACCGACGCCGTAAAAAAGCAGGTCCGGACGCCGCCACTGCGGCTCCGCGAGACGCGCGATGATCAGGCCGCCGGCCCCGTCGGCCAGCGCGTGCGTGATGCTCGCGCCATTCTGGAAGCCGATGAAGCGCGTGAATGCGGTCTGCCCGAGGTGATGCAGAAGCACGTGGGGTCGACGCAGATTCTCCGGCCCGGTTTCTATCCAGGTCACGCGATCACCGTTGCGCGCGCTGACGCCTTTCGGCGCAAAGCGGCCGTCGTTGAACACGGGCACCGGCGAGGTCAGCGCGAGCAGGCGGTTGCCGAGATCATCGAGCGCATGCAGGTCGATCGACGGGGAGCCGAACTGGCGCAGATTGCTCGTCTGCACGAATACGTGTCCCGCACCGTCGTGCGCGAGCGCGCGCTCCGGAGCCAGCGACAGGAATTGTTCGGGCTCGGGGGCTTGAGTCCAGGTCGATGTCTGCGCCTGCGCGAGCGGCGCACCGCAGAACAGCAGAGCGGCAAGCAGTGTCTTCTTCATGGCTATCCCTGAGAGACGAGTGACGCGACAGGAACGTAATCGCGGGATCGGGCATCGTTGGGTCATGGCTGCGGCGTCTCGCAGGCACGCAGCGTGAGCAGATCGGCCACATCGCGCCGAAGAGGATGACGAAAGCGAGGCGCCGGCCGTCGCCGACGCCTCGGCACGCCTACGGCAGACTGCCGACGCGCTGCACGTGGACGCCGATCGTGCCGTTCGCGTCCTGTGTATCGACCGCGACGACGAAGCCGCCGGCCGGGTCCTTTGCGGGAATCGCCTGCGGCACGCTGCCGTCGAGGACGTCGGCGATCGTGCCGGTCCACTCGAGGCCACCGAGCGCATCGAGACCGACGAGGCGCAGGAGCGGCGTCAGGCCGCCGGTTTCGACACGGAACGCGAGCCGCCTGTCGTCACGACCCGAGGCGAATGCCCAGCCGCCGCCGGGGAATGCCGACAGGCCCGCCTGCGGCAGCGGGAACGACGTCGGCTGGAACGGCTTGACGGTAGCCACGGCGGGTTCACCGGCGAAGTCGGTACCGACGATCGCGAGTCCGTCACCGGCGCCAGGCGCGAACGCCGTCACCTGATCCATGAACAGCAGGTCCGGCGGCAGTGACGGTGCGCCCGGCGCGCCGATGCGATGCACTTCCTTGTGCGGCCACGGCGTGCCGAAAACGGCTACGGCCTCATGCGTCGGCGAGAACGCGAGCTGCAGCAGTTCCGCGTCGGGATTCGCGAAGCGCGCATCCAGCGCCGCAGGCGCGCCGTCTTGAGTGTCGAAGCGCTGCACGAAGATCTGCACCGGACCGATGCCGTCGTCACAACTGCCGGCGACGCTGACGGCATGCGGCATCGGCCACGCGAGCGGCGAGGCGTAGTCGATCGTCAGATGCTGCGGTGCGGCGCCCGGCGCACAGGGCTGGACCGTCGTGCGCCACCTGGGCGACGGGCCGTCGAACGCGACAACTTCGAAGCCCGCACCCGCATCGAGCGCACGCAGCGCGAAGCCGCCTTCGTGGCCGCCGGAAACCGCACCGACGACGTGTCCGTCGATGCGCGGTTCGGACAGCCACCCGCTGGGCTGCGAACTGCCGGGCTGCACGACGGCGAGTTCGTCGCGGACCGGCGACCAGGCGTCGTCGGTGCGTTCGAGCGCGATCAGGCGGAATCCGTCGCGCTGGTCGACACCGCGTGGCGCGAAACCCTCGCTGTAGCCGCGACCGACGAGGCCCCAGATCCACGGTACCTGACCGTTCGCATCGAGCGTGTATTCGTGGATGAACTCGATCTGGCCCGACCAGGCCAGCCGGTTGTACGTCTGCACGGCGACGAAGCCTGCATCGTCGATCGCGAGCCCGCGCACGGCGAGCCGAGTCGGAAAACCGGGATCGGAATCGAGCACTTTCGTCCAATCGGCCGCGCCGGCGTTCGCCGACGCGAGCGCCGCGATCACCGCGGCACAAAGCATCCCCCGCATGACATCCTCCTTGGATCCACTGACGCCGGCGCAATTGCCGGCGTGCGCCCATTGTCAGAAATGGCCGTCTCAGCAATTGCGTCGGACATCTCGCGACGGCCAGGATGCGGGCGGATCAGCGCAGGAGAGGTGCGGCCCGGCTGCTGCCGGGCCGCGTTTTCAACCACACCGCATCGACTACTTGGGGCTTTCGCAAACCTGCGGCAGCACTTCGATCGAGATCGTCGCCGGCGCGGAATGCTGCACGCCGTCGTGACTGTGGAAGTCGAAGCTGTCACTGCCGGTGTAGCCCGCCTCGGGGTGATAGCGAAGTTCGCCGGTGGCCGGATCGCCCTGCAGCGTGCCATGTGCCGGCGGGCGCACGAGCGCGAAGGTCAGCGGCGAATTCTCCGTGTCACTGCCGCTGAGCAGCACGAGCAGCGGCGTGTCCATCGGCGTCGCGAGCAGTTGCGGATGCGCGGCCGGCGGCTGGTTCGACGATGCATCGGGCAGGCCGCAGCCGTGGAAACCGACCGCGTTGATCTGCATCGGCCCGTCCCACGAACGCGCGATCAGCACGCCTTCGATGACGCCCTGCGGCTGCGCGATGTCCGCATCGGGCGCGAGCACGCTGCCCTGCACGCCGACGCCGGCGAACACGAGCTGCTGTGCCTGATGGAAGTTGTAGAGCACGCGCTCGCGATGCGGATAGACCGTGTCGAAGCCCATGTTGGTCAAGCCCGCGGCCGCGCCGGCGATGTTGAACACGACGGTCGCGCCCTGCGGTACGCAGTCGAGCGCGAAGGTGTGCGCGTCGAGCACTTCCTGTCCGTCGAGACTGAACACCTGCAGCGGGCTGGTGCAATCGCCGTGCAGATTCATGACGCCCCACTGGTACTGCCGCGTGCCGTTGGCCGGCAGCGCGGCGATGCTCTGGCTCAGCGCCTTGAGCCGCGTGTACTCTGCGGCGAAATCCAGCGGCAACGCGGTGTGGTCGGTGATGGTCTGGCCGGGCTGCAGGCTGTTGCGCACCGGCGTGCCGATGCCGGCGCCGCTGCCGCCGATCAGCGCGCTGCCCTGCACGATCGCCCCGTTCGGAAACACCACGTCGCCGCCGACGACGAGCGAGACGCGGGCCGACGCCGGCGGCAACTGGTCGCCGATGCTGTAGTGGTCGATGGTGAGATCGCCGCCGACGGCGAGGCGGCCCTGCACGTCGGAAAAAGTACCCTTGTAGTTTTCGAACACGAACGCGTTGTAGGCGCCGGCCGTGCCGAGGGCGTTGCACTGGCCCGGCGTCTGCGCCCGGGCCGTACCGGCGCAGGCCAGGACGGCGGCGACGCAAAGAGAAAGACGTTTCATGGAGTCTGCTTCCCGCTCACGCTGAAAAGTGGGCGGGTCCGGCAGTGGGCCGGACCCGCATCTGGCTCAATCGAGCGTCATCGCGCGCAGCCACTCGGCCACCGCCTGACGTGCCGCCGCGGCGGCCGGGCCGCCGATCGCGGCAAGCCGGTCGCTGGCCTCGAGCGTCGCCGCCACTGCGGCATCGCTGCGGCCCTGGCCGTGCAGTTGCACCGCTCGTCGCAGACTCGCGAGTGCCTGATCGCGCGCCGGCTGCTCCGGCGGCGTCACGGCGAGCGTCTCGACGGCGTCGATGGCAGCGGCCGCGACGTCGGCCAGCGAACGCGCCGGCAACACGAGTTCGCGGCTGGCCAGCGCGATCACGTCGCTGCCGACGACACGGCCGACGCGCGTGACGAGGCGATGGTTCGCGTCGGCGTCGGGCAGGCGCAGTCCCGCGTCGAACACGCGCGTCTCGCCGGCGGCGAGCGCCACGCGCCAGGTCACGCTCGTTGCGAGTGCGAGGATCACGCCGGTGATGATGCCCGGCAGCGCCGCCGGCAACACGACGCTGAAGGTCGCTTTTGCGCGCGTCGCGCCCAGCGCCTCCGCGCGCTCCGCCAGGGAGCGCAGGCGCTGCTCGTGTTCGTGACGCTCGTGCGCAGCGGCACGTAGGCCTTGCCGACCGGCGAAGCTCCGACCGGCGGCGCAACGTGCGCAAGACTGCGGCGCAGCACGTCGGTCCATGCCGCCGCCTGAGCCGTGTCGGCGAGACTCGCCGGCAGGTCGAACGCGAGCAGCACGGTGCGGCCCGCACCGTAGGTGTGGCGGAACGCCGCCGGCGTCGATGCCGCATCGCCGAAGCGCGCCTGCACGAGCGCACCGGTCGCGGCATAGCGTTGTGCCGCACCGCGGCTCAGATAGCTGCCGCTCGCAAAGATGCCGCCGTCCGCGACGATGACGCCGACGTCGTTCGCCGCGAGTTTCTCGACGAAACTCACGCCGAGCAGCGGATCGAGCATGGCGTTGCGGGCCTGGTGCGCGCCGTCGACGATGAGGCCGTCGCCGCGGAACACGGCTTCGCGCAGTTCGTCGGCGAGGCGATAGGCGAGCGGTGCGGCGCCGCCGCTGATCCAGTACGTCGTATAGCGGCCACTGCGCAGTGCCTGTTCGAACGCATCGGTCGTGCTGACGACCGCGTGCTCGATACCGAGTGCGGACAGCAGCTGGTCGATCTGCGTGACGCGGCCGGCCGTGCAGACCGGATCGTCGACACAGTTCGCGTCTTCGCAGCGCACGAGCACGAGCACGCGCGCCGCGGCGTTCAGACCCTGCTGCAGCGACACCGACGCCGTCGGCGCCGTCACCGTCAACGGCTTCTGCGCGAGCACACGATCGCGGCCTGCGGCCGTGATGCCGAGCACGGCGGTGTAGCTGCCGGCCGGGGCGTTCGCGATCCAGTCCTGCACGAAGGCGGCCGGCGTCGCGCGCGGCGCATCGACGCTGCCGCGCCAGGTCCAGAGCACGGTCTGCGCGGCGGTGTCGACGACAC
>CAMLLF010000056.1 GCA_946480705.1 uncultured Lysobacteraceae bacterium
TTCCCAGGCGACGACCCCATCGCTGCGGCTGTAGATCGACGTGACCGGCGCGCGGTGGCTCGCGCGGACCAGTGCGCGCACGCTGCGGCTGTCCGACGGTGTGCCGCCGAGCCATGCATAGAGCCGCGACAGATGGCTCGCATCGGGATCGGCCGTCAGCGGCGAGCCGAGCGCGACGACGCGCGCCACGTGCTGCGGCAGCCGGCCGGCGACGGCACGGGCCATCAGTCCGCCGAGTGACCAGCCGACGATGCGCACGCGGCGGCGCGTGCGGCGCGCAATCGACCGGATGCGGCAGGACAGCCGCCGCATCACGTCGCCGCGCGGACCGCGGTTTATTCCAAGATTCCATGTGTGCACATCGAAGCCGGCGGCGTCGAGGTGGTCGCGCAGCAGCGCGGTCGCGGCATCCGACGTCGCGAAGCCGGGCACGACGAGCACGGGTTCGCCGCGCGCGCGGCGGCGCGGCCGGCGCCGGATCAAGGTCGCGCGACCGAGATCGAGGAGCACGCGCAGTTCGCCCGCCGCCTTCCATAGCGACGGGGGTGCGATCTTGGCAGCGGGCGGGACGTTCCCTGTCATGGCAAACCTGTGCGGGCGGTGCGATGTCCGGTTACGCGGGTTCCGCAATGGCCGTGCCAGACACCGCCGCGCGCCGCAGCCGGCGGAAACGCCGCGTTTTCCACGCTTTCCGCCGCACGCCGCCGTTACCGCATCCCGCAGTTCGCACGCCGGCAGAACCCGGTATCGCGGAATGCAAGAACGAAAAAAAAAAGCGACCGCCGGAGCGGTCGCCTTTCCGTTGCATGCATCGGCCGTCGACCGACGGCCGCTTTGAGGTCAGTCGACGAACCGGCGACGCGCGCCGGCCGCGACGAATACGAGCAGCACGCCGAGCAGCAGCAGCATCGGCGGCGACAGCATCGGCATTTCGGTCGTGACGATCGGAGCGACGCCGTTGAAGATGACGACGTTGTCGATGCTGGTCGACGGAGTACTCGTGTTGCCGACCGCATCGATGGCCGCACCGGCAACGATGCTGATCGTCACCGTGCCGTTCGTCGTCATGCCGCTGACGGCGACGTTGAAGACCGTCGGGCCGCCTGTGACGACAGCGGTCGTCGCGCCGGCGGTGCCGCCGAGGATGATGTCGGCCGCATCGAAGTTGCTGACGGGTTCGCTGAAGGTCACGGTGAAGTTGATCGGCGAGGTCGGCGCCGGATCGGGCTGGCCGACGGCCTGTTCGACCGTCACGGTCGGTGCGGTGCGATCGACGTCGTAGGCCTGGCCGGTCGTGAAGTTGCCGTTGCCGGCGCCGACGCCGCCGAGCGGGGTGGTGCCCGCGACGATCGTGTCGTCGTCGACGACATCGAGACGGATCGTGCCGGTGCCGCTGCCCGTGGCGACCGCGACGTTGCGCGTCGTGCCGCTGCCGGTGACGCTCGTGACGCTGGCACCGGCGATGGTGCCGGTCGTCGTCAGTGTGAAGTCGCTCGTGTCGACGCCGGCGACCGCGAGATCGAAGGTGACCGTGTAGTTCACGGTCGGCGCATTCGTCGGGTTCGCGTCGACGCGAACGCTGCTCGTGACGTTCGGCGGCGTGCAGCCGCCGTCGGTCGCGCAGTCGAACTGGATCACGTTGCCAGTGATGCTGACGCCGGCAGAGGTCAGGCCTTCCGGCACGAGACCGAGCTTGAAGTGGCCGGTCTGCTGGATGCCGTTGAGCACGCGCACGTCGATCGACGCACCGTTGGCGAGCGGCGTCGCGAGCGTGACCGAGCCGACCGACATCGAGCCGTTGAAGCCACTGCCGTTGGGCTGGCTCGGCGGCTGTTCGAGCGTCGTGCCCTGCACGGTGACGTTGCTCGTGCCGCTGCCGCAGGGCGGGCGGTCGACCGTGACGACCACGGCGGTCGAGGAGCGCGGACGGAAGTCGGCAATGCCCGACGGTGCCGGAAACGTCGTCAGGTCGACGATGCGGAAGCGCAGGCGCGTGAGGTTCTGGCCCGACGAGTTCGTGTACGTGAAGCGGATGTCCTGCGTGCCGAAGGTGGAGTTGTTCGCCGGATCGCTCGTGAAATCGCGGACCGAGTTCGGCGGGCTCTGGCCGGAGACGCAGGTGTCGAGAACGTCCCAGGTGCCCGATGCCGGATTCGTGATCGGCGAGGACGCGTTTTCAGGACCCGGCGCACCGAGGCGCTGGCCCGCACCGGCACTCGTGCCGTTGGTGTCGACGAAAATGAAGTCGACCGCGTTATTGTCGCTGTCCGCGATGGTGGGATTCGGACAGCTGCCGAAGGTCGTGATGCTGCCGCCCTTGCCGCAGGAGTCGCGGTAGAACGAGTAGTCGATCGAGAACGGCACGAGTGCCGGGTAGCCGGTGCCTTCCTTGTACAGCGCGTTGGCTTCCGACGTGGAGCCGACGGCGTCCATGCGGTTGGCCAGCGTGAAATCGGCCGGCTCGCTGGTGTTGAACAGCGCGATGCCGGCGTTGTCGGGAATGTCGGTCGTGTATGTGGCATCGCCCGTGGCGGTCGTGCCGTTGCCGGCCGGATAGCTCGCGAGCGAATAGCCGACGGAGTTGACGGCGAGCCAGTGGCCGCGATTCGGAATCACGGTGCCGTTCGGGATGATGGCGCGCGCGACGCCGTTGGAAGCGGCGATGGCGTAGCCGGTGCCCGAGCTGGCGGCGACCGTGTGGTCGGCGCCGCTGTTGTTGTAGATCTCGACGAATTCGTCGTTGGCCCCGTTCGGACCACGAACGCGGAACTCGCTGATGATCAGCGGTGCGGAAAGCGCTGCCTGTGCAGCGAGCAAACCGAATACCCCGGCCGCAAGCCGGCCCGTCAACCGAATCGATCTCATGAGTTTCTCCCTCTGAATCGTCACGTGCGCATGCGCCGGCGCGCCGCTCGGCAATGCCGGGGCGAATCTAGGCGAAAGCGCGATGAAAAGCACGGCATTCGGCGCGGTTTTCGGAGGGGAAAAACCCTCAGCGCCGAAGACGACTCCGAAACGCACGGGTGCCGGCGAACCGAACAGATCGCAGGGCGTCGTACTGCCGTGCTCAGAGCAGCTGGTCGATGTCCTTCGGCCAGCTGTCGTGAAGCAGCCGCGACAGCGCGCGATCGGCGAGCACCTTGCCGCCGGTCTGGCAGCGCGCGCAGTAGTTCGCCTCGTTCTCGGCATAGACGATGCGCTGCACCGGCGCACCGCAGTCGGGGCAGGGCTTGCCGTAGCGGCCGTGCACGGCCATGGCGTCGTGGAAGGCGGTGACTTTTTCCGGAAACGCGTCGCCGGTTTCCGCGGCGAGGCGCCGCGTCCATTCGTCGAGCACATCGATCGCGGCCCGATGCAGCCGCGCGGCGTCGGCCGGCGACAGCTTCGCGCCGAGCGCGAACGGCGACAGCTTCGCGCGGTGCAGGATTTCGTCGGAATAGCTGTTGCCGATGCCGCTGAACAGGCGCGGGTCGGTGAGCGCGCGCTTGATCGTGTGATTGCCGCGCGCGATGCGTTCGGCGAACTGCGCCGCGTCGAGCGCGGCGACGTCGACGCCGCCCGGATCGAGCGCGGCGAGCGCGGCCTCGCCGGCGACATAGTGCAGCGAGGCGCGGCGCTTCGTGCCGGCTTCGGTCAGATACAGCGTGCCGGACTCGAACGCGAAGCTGGCCAGCGCGATCCTGCCGGGCGGCTTTCCGTTCGCGTCGCGCCAGCGCAGGCGCCCGGCGATCATCAGGTGGATCACGATGAAGCGTTCGCCGTCGAGCGCGAGCACGATGCGCTTGCCGAGCCGGCGTATGCCGGTGACGCGGCGACCGCCGGCATCGGCGATCGGCGGATCGACCGTGCGCAGCACGAACGGATTGGCCAGCGCGACGCGCTGCAGGACATGCCCGACGAGCCGTCGTTCGAGATGGTCGGTGTAGACCGCGATGTCGGGCAGCTCGGGCATGCGTTCTCCGCAGCACAGAATGCGCCGCGGCACGATAGCATCGGCGCACTTCCCGCGGAGCACCTGCCATGCGTCGACCGTCGCTGTTCGCCTGCCTGCTCGTATTCGCCGTACCGGGCGCGTCCGCGCTCGAGAACGACGATGCGGTGAAAGTGACGCCGCTCATGAAGACCACGACGAGCTGGGACGGCAAGCCGCTGGTCTATCCGACGGGACAGGCCGAAGTCTCCGCGCTCGTCGTCGAGATCGCGCCCGGCGGCGAGACGGCCTGGCATCGGCATCCCGTGCCGTCGTTCGGCGTCGTGCTCGAAGGCGCGCTCGAAGTCCGGCTCGAAGACGGCCGCGTGCAGCGGCTCGAACGCGGCCAGGCGCTGGCCGAGGTCGTCGGAACTTTGCACAATGGTCGCAATGTGGACGACACGCCGCTCAAGCTGCTCGTGTTCTACGCGGGCAGCGTGGGGCAGCCGCTGACGGTGAAGGCGGCGACCGGCAAGCCTTGAGAGCGTTAGAACCCGGTTATGCGATGTGCGCGGGGCACCGTCATCGCCGGGGATGGGTTCGTACGTTCCTCAGCCTTCCGTTTGCTTTCTGGATAAATGAATTAGCGGAACGTCGGGCGCATCCGCCCGCGTTGGGGGGCGCGTGTCGTTCGCCCGTCTACAGCGAACGAAATCCCCCACAGCGAAAGGAACCCGCGATGAAACTTCGTTCGTGTGCGCTCGCGCTCGCGATGTCGGCTGCCGCCTTCTCTCCGGCCGGCGCGATGTATCTGAACCCGCAGGGCACCGGCCAGGTGCTGCTGTTTCCGTATTTCAGCGTCAACAGCGGGCAGTCGACGCTGATCAGGCTCGTCAACACGACGAATCGCGCGAAGTATCTGCAGATTCGTTTCCGCGAGGGCTACAACAGCCGCACCGTGCTCGATTTCCACATCGCGCTCGCGCCGAACGATGCGTGGACCGGAACCGTGTTCGCGACCGACACCGCCGGCGGCGCACGCATCATGACGCGCGACGAAAGCTGCACGGCGCCGGACAAGCCGTTCTGGGAGGCGCCGTTCCCGGGCGGCGGCTATCAGCAGTCGTTCCTGCCGTTTGCCTACACCGGATCGAACGAGGACACCGGTCCGACGCAGCCGATGCGCATGCGCGAGGGGCATTTCGAAGTCGTCGAACTGGCCGAACTCGACGGCGCGCTCGCGGCGGCCGTGACCGGCCAGCATCCGCCGAATTGCGCCCCGCTGCAGGTCATCGATCCGACCTCGCCGGATCTCCGTCCGCCGGGCGGCGGTCTCTACGGCGCCTTCAGCATCGTCGACGCGGGCGAAGGCACGCTGATCGGCGGCAATGCGACCGCGGTCGAGGACTTCTCGCAGTACTCGTTGCTGACGGACTTCGCGACGGTTCCCGAATACCTCGCCGTCGGCAACAGCCGTCCCGGCGAAGCCGATGCCGTGCTGCCGGCCGGCAGCGGCGGCCTGAGGCTGGTCTATCCGACGGACGGATCGCCGAACCGCGCGAAGGATGCGCTCTCGGCGCTGCTGATGACGGACAGCGTCTACGGCCAGATGGATCGCACGCTCGCGGCGGGCAGCCTGACCGAGTGGGTCGTCACGGCGCCGACGAAATTCCTGTACACGGACAACCAGGTGCTCGGCGTACCGCTGGGTTCGACGACCGGCGCCGTGGCGCCGTTCGAAGCCGTGTTCGGCGGTGCGCTGCCGGGTGGGTCGTGTTCGCGGTATGCGGCGAAGGGTTTCGATCGCGAAGGACGCGCGATCATGTTCGTCGAGGATCCGGATTTCTCGCGCGTGGAAGACCTGCCCATGCCGCCGCCGGGGCAGCATCCGCAGCACGCGCTGTGTTTCGCGACGACCGTGGTGCATTTCTCCGACCGCGCACTGGACGGCACTACGCCGCTGCTCGGCTCGCGGCTCGGCAGCAAGCTCTGGAACCCGTCACCGGCCGTCGAGACTGCCGACGTGCGTATCGATGTCGGCGCGCGTCTGAACGGCTCCGCGCGCATGTACAACGTGCTGCCGCCGGGCATTGCGGGGCCGGCATTGCGCGGACTGCCGCTGATCGGGTTCGAAGCCGTGCGTTACGTCAACGGCAATGTTGCGCCGGGCGTGCTCGCGAACTACACGACGGCGACGCCGCTGCGCGGGGCGGCCGTCTGCACGAACGGCGGCGGCCGGCCGGTCGCGTGTCCGTGACGGCGCAGCGGCGAGTGCGGGCGTGTCGCGGCTTTCGCGGCGCGCTCACCGTCGTGCTGCGATCGTCGAGCCCGTCGTCACGGAACGGAGGACGGGCGTGGTTGCCGAATCCGCATTGCGCGAACACGAAGACGAACTCGCTGCGCGCCTGCCGCTGCCGGGACACGGCGCGGCGCTGCTGCCGCAGGTCGTCGTCGAGGGCTACAACACGGAGTTGCGGCGTCAGGGGCGCTATGTCGGCGACGAGGCCGCCAAGCGCGTGTTCTTCGACCGCATCGAGACATGGCGCACGACACTGCGCAAGACCGGCGAGGACCCGTTCGGCGACACGCCGAGCGAAGAACTGACGAAGAAAATGCTCGACAGGACGCTGAAGCAGGGCAGTTCGGCCGCGGCCGGCGTGATCCAGTCGGCGATCGAGGATTTCGCGCGCGCGCTGTTCGACGTGATCCGCGTGTTCCATGCGCGCGCCTGGAACGCCGTGTCGCACATTGCAGTCGGCGGCGGCTTCCGCGCATCGCGTGTCGGCGAACTCGCGATCGGCCGCGCGCAGCTGCTGCTGCAGGACTACGGCATCGACGTCGTGCTGCATCCGATCCGGCACGACCCGGACGAGGCCGGCCTGATCGGGTCGGCCTACCTGATGCCGTCGTGGGTGCTCGCCGGATTCGACGCGATGCTCGCGATCGACATCGGCGGCACGAACGTGCGTGCGGGCCTGCTGCGTCTGCCGCGGCGCGAGGGCGAGCCGCGCGTCGCGAAGATGCTGCTCTGGCGCCACGGCGACGAGACGCCGACGCGCGAGAGCGTCGTCGAGGAATTGATCGCGATGCTGAGAAAGCTCGTCGCGTATGCGGCGCGTCAGAAGCTGCGCGTCGCGCCGTTCATCGGCGTCGGATGTCCCGGCCGCGTGCGCCTCGACGGTCGCATCGAGCAGGGCACCGGCAATCTGCCCGGCAACTGGCAGGCGCGACGCTTCCACCTGCCGACGCTGCTCGTACAGGGGCTGCCGCGCGTCGGCGACCACGCGACCTGCGTGATGCTGCACAACGACGCCGTCGTGCAGGGCCTGAGCGCACTGCCTGACATGGCCGACGCGACGCGCTGGGCCGTGCTGACGATAGGCACGGGGCTCGGCAACGCGCA
This sequence comes from uncultured Lysobacteraceae bacterium, assembly GCA_946480705.1. Next base: position 7,314 of record CAMLLF010000056.1, read on the forward strand.
GTTTCTGAATCGCACCGACGAATGAGGCCGGCGCGTCGTTTCGATCAATGCAGGTCGACCTGCCCCACCTTGTCCTGGTACGACTTCTTCGGATCGATGCCGAGCAGCAGTTTGACGCCGGCGACGATGCTGGAGCCGTTGAGCCAGATTTCTGCGTGTTCGGCGTCCAGGCGCAGCAGGGTCAGTTTCGGATCGTCCTTGCCGCCTTCGTACCACGCGGCGATGAAGGCGTTCCACAGGCGATCGATGACGTCGCGATCCTTGTCGACGCGCAGGTTGCCCTGCACGCTTGCGAACAGGTCGTGCCCTTTCGCGCTGAATGCGAACGTCGCGCGTTCGCTCGTGCCGGCGCCGGCGAGCTGCTGCACGAGCTTGTTGTCGGTCGAGGTAAAGAACCAGATAGGACCGCGCTCTTCTTCGAACTGTGCGGTCATCGGCCGGGTGTGGCCGTCTTCGGCGCCGTCGAGGCCGAGCATCACGGTCATGTCGGACTTCAGCGATTTCCAGAACTTCTGTTCGAGGTCGTGCGGATTGCTCACGGCGCGCTCCTTGGCATGGACGGGGCATCCACCGTAGGCGAGGCCGCGTGGCATGCGCGTGAAGCGCGCACGGCCGCGCCCGCTTTGCGATTTGTATGGTTGTGGAAAAGCGTCAGTCCGCCGCCGGCGTCATCAGGCCGGTGATGACGGGCCAGACCTCGCCGCTGACGAACACGCGGCCGCCGTCGATACGCAGGCCGAGTTCGCTCGGCCGGCCGGCGAAGCGGCCCTGGTGCAGCACGAACGGAATGCCGCTCTGTACGCGGCCGTGATGGTGCAGGTAGGCGGCGGTCGGACCGGCGGCGCTGCCGGTGGCGACGTCTTCGACGTCGCCGAGATTGTCCCAGGTGCGGCCTTCGGGCTCGGCCGGGTCGAGCACGTAGACGAAGCGTGCACCGATTGCCGCGAGCTGTGTTTCGAAATCGCGCGTGCGGATCGCGGCGCGCCGGAGCACGGTGCCGCGGACCGGCACGATCAGGTAGGGCAGGCCGGTCGAGACGACCTGCAGCGGCAGGTCTTCGACGAGGTCGCCGGGGCGCAGGCCCAGCGCATCGAGCAGCGCCGTGGCCTCCGCGGTCGCGATCGGCGGCGAGATCGTCGCGATTCCCTGATCCATCTCGGCCAGCAGTGCGTCGTTGCGGCGCTGCGTGGTGACCTCGACCTCGCGCGCCGGCAGGCGCAGGCGCCAGCGCGCGGCCTCGGCCGCCGGCACGAGGGCGAGATGCAGCACTGCTGCGGCGCCGAGGACCGGGTGTCCGGCGAACGGCAGTTCCTCCTGCATCGTGAAGATGCGTGCAGCGGCCCCGAGGTCGTCGATCTCGTCGAGAAAGATCGACTCGAACTGGCGCATCTCGCGCGTGAGCTCGTGCATGTAGTCGTCGCTCCAGCCGTCGGTGCCGAGGAACACGGCGAGGCCGTTGCCCGCGAGCCGGCGGCTCGCGAACACGTCGACATGGAAATAGCGTACCGGTTGCCGGCTCATGAGCGCTCCGAGGCGAAGCGACAGCGTAGCCGACGCAGGCGTCCCGCGCACCCGCCGCAGCGCTGCGGGTTGCTCAGCCGTCGGCGAGTTTCTTCAGGAGCCGCGCGTGATCGCGCCGGTAGCTCCGCGCGAGGCCGATCTTGCGCGCATCGGGAATGATCTTTCCGGATACCTGGAAGAATTTCTTCTCTTCTTCGCGCAGGTGGTGATGCACTTTCTCCGAAAGCTTCTTCGCGGTCGCCATCCAGGCCGCGCCGGACTTGTCGACGACCTGCAGCGCCTCGACGAGTTCGTCGAGCTCGTGATGCTCGTGCAGCGCATGGCGCGAGGCGTCGAGGCCCATGTCGTCCATGAGCATCGGTACGTACAGATAGCGTTCCTCGGCCGCTTCGTGCGCGGCGAGCTCGACGCGCAACTGCTTGAACAGATCCGCGCGCGCCGCCGTGCCGGCTTGCGAGCGCAGCAGCCTGCGGCACAGCGACCGCTGGATCTCGTGGCTTTCGCGCAGCGCGTCGTAAATGGTCTCGGCCATGTTTTTTCCCTTTTGTATCCGATGAGCCGCGGAGTCGCGGATGTGCGTGTTCCGCTTTGACGATTCCCGATTCCCGGTCAAACCCGACCGAACCCGAACAGCGCCTTCAGCGGATGCGTGCGGCGCTCGATCAGCGCGCGCAGCAGGCCGGCGCCGAGCGTCGAATACGTGATGCCGTTGCCGCCGTAGGCCATCGCGAACAGCACGCGCGGTCCGTATTGCGGGTGCGCGCCGAACCACGGCAGGCCGTCGCGCGTTTCGGCGAACGTGCCGGCCCAGGAAAACGTCGGCTGCAGCGGCAGCGTCGGAAACTGTTCGCGGACGCGCTCGAGCAGCCGGCACGCTTTCTTCGCGACACGCCGGTCGCGCCGTGCGGGAACATCGATCGCGTCGTCCTCGCCGCCGACGATGAGGCGATGGTCCGCGGTCGCGCGCAGATAGCGGTAGGGACGTGCGGACTCCCAGAGGACCGTGTCGGCGAGCGGGCCGAGCAATGCCGGATCGATCGGATCGGTGACGAACGCATAGCTGCTGCGGTTGTACGCAACGCGCTGCGTCAGCCAGCGCTGCGTCGCGTAGCCCGCGGCGACGACGACGTGCGCCGCGCGGATCTCGAGCCCTTCGCGCGTCGTCAGCAGCACGTCGCGGCTGCGCGCGCGGATCGCGTCGACGCGCGTGCGGTCGACGACGCGTGCGCCGTCGCGCTGCAGGCGCTGCAGCAGCCGGCAGGTCAGCCGGTACGGGTCGAAGCCCGCGGCCGGCCGATTGAGGATGGCCGCCGGTGCGGCGAAGCCGTAGCGCTCGCGCAGACGTGCCGCATCGAGCCACTCCACGTCGAAGCCGTGCGCGCGGCGCAGCGCGAATTCTTCGGCGAGCGGCTTCGCGTCCCGCGCGCGGCTCGCGTAGTACAGCGAATCGGCGTCGCGCCAGCCCGCATCCCGCCAGTGTTTCGCGATCGCGCGCAGCATGCCGACCGCCTCGACGCAGGCGCGATACGCGAGCAGCGCCGAGGCGAGTCCATGGCGCCGCGCAAGATCGCTCAGGTGCGTGTCGATCTCATACTGGATCAGCGCGGTGCTCGCCGCCGTGCTGCCCCAGGCCACGTCGCGTTCGTCGAGCACGAGTACGTCGTGGCCGTGCCGGGCGAGTTCGTGCGCGATCAGCGCGCCGCTGATGCCCGCGCCGATCACGGCGACGTCGCAGCGCGCGTCGCGGTCCAGCGGCGGAAAGGTCGCGAGCAGGCCGTTCTTCACTGCCCAGAACGGATAGCCGCTCTTGAGATCCATGGTCGGCGTGCTCATGTCGCGGCCGCGCCGGTCGGCCGCACGCGATCGCGCTTCCGCCGCAAGGACGAGAGGCGCATCCGTCGCGCCGTTGGCGAAATCGGCGCTGGCTGCCGCCGCGCCGCCATGAAAAGGTCTTTCTCTCCCGACGTGAGGTATCGCTCCGTATGACGCTGTCCATTGCGCAACTCGTAAAGACGACGGTCCGCCGCAACCTGACCGTGCTCGACACGCTGCTCGACAAGGCCGCCGCGTTTGCGGCGGGCAGGAATTTCGACGCGGGCGTGCTGCTCGGCTCGCGCCTCGCGCCCGACATGTTCCCGCTGACGCGCCAGGTGCAGATCGCCTGCGACATGGGCAAGTTCATGGCCGCGCGCCTGGCAGGTCAGAAAGCGCCGGTGTTCGAGGATGTCGAGACGACGCTGCCCGAACTCAAGGAACGCATCGCGAAGACCCTGGCCTACGTCGATTCGGTCGACGACGCCGCGTTCGACGGCGCCGAGCAGCGGGAAGTCCGCGTTCCGACGCGTGCCGAGGAACTCGTGTTCCAGGGCCGCGACTATCTCGTGGGCTTTGCGGTGCCGAATTTTTATTTCCATGTGACCGCGGTTTACTTGATCCTGCGTCACAACGGCGTAGAGCTCGGCAAGCGCGATTTCATCGGCGGGCGCTGAGCCCGTTCGGCGAGACGCGCCGCGCCGCCGAGTGGATGCGCCCGCTCGGCCCGAATCAACCGGTCGGTCCGAGCG
>CAMLLF010000057.1 GCA_946480705.1 uncultured Lysobacteraceae bacterium
GCAACCGTGCAAAAACGCATTCTCATTGTTGAAGACGAAACCGCGATCCGTGACATGGTCGCTTTTGCGCTGCGCAAGGCGGGCATGGATCCTGTCCATGCGGCCGACGCGCGCATCGCCCAATCCGCGATCGCCGAGCGCGTGCCCGACATGATCCTGCTCGACTGGATGCTGCCGGGCATGAGCGGTCTCGAATACGCGCGCCGCCTGCGCAAGGAAGACCTGACGCGCGAAGTGCCGATCATCATGCTGACCGCGCGCGGCGAGGAAACCGACCGCGTCAACGGACTCGACGCCGGCGTCGACGACTACGTGGTAAAACCCTTCTCCGCACGCGAACTCATCGCCCGGATCAAGGCCGTCATGCGGCGCACTCACGGCGATGAAGGCGATGGTGTCGTCGAACTCGGCGGCCTGCGCATCGACGGTGCCGCGCATCGCGTCTATGCAGGCGATCAGACCGTGCAGATCGGCCCGACCGAATATCGTCTGCTGCACTTCTTCATGACGCATGCCGAACGCGTCTATTCGCGCAGCCAGTTGCTCGACCAGGTCTGGGGCGGCAGCGTCTATGTCGAGGAGCGCACGGTCGACGTGCACATCCGACGCCTGCGCAAGACGCTGGAACCGTACAAATTGGAAAATCTTGTCCAGACCGTACGCGGAGCCGGCTATCGCTTCTCGGTAACACCCTGAGCGCGCGCGTCGCCCGCGGCCGCCACGCATGAACGGACGCGTAGAACGCGCATTCGCGGCGAGCCTCTGGCGCACGATCGGCCTGCTGGCGGCGGCGCTCCTCATCGGCCTGCTCGCCGGCGGGCTCGCCTGGTGGCTGCTGGCCGGAACGACGATCTCGCTCGTTCACCTGCTGTGGCGGCTGCAGCGTTATGCGAACTGGCTGCAAGGCGGCTCGTACCGCGTCGATGTCGACGATGCCGGCATCTGGGGCGCGCTGTATCGCATCCCCGTGCTGCGCCAGCGACGCGAACTCGCGCGCCGGCGCCGGCTCGTGCAACTGCTGCGCACGTTCCGCACGACCGCAGCAGCCCTGCCCGATGCAACCGTCGTCCTCGACGACAGCGGCGCAATCCTCTGGTTCAACGCTGCCGCCACGCGCCTGCTCGGCCTGAGCTATCCGCAGGACCTCGGCGGACATTTCTCGAACCTCGTGCGCACGCCGCGCGTGACGCGCTGGCTCGAAAGCGGCGACTGGAGCGAAGCGCTGATGGACGTGCCGGCACCGGCCGACGACGCATTGCGGCTCGGCCTGCGCATCATCCCTTACGCGCAGGGCCGTCGCCTGCTGGTCGCACGCGACATGTCCAAGCTCATGCAACTGGAACAGGTGAGACGCGATTTCGTCGCGAACGTCTCGCACGAACTGCGCACGCCGCTGACCGTCGTGCACGGCTACCTCGACCTCATCGAACCCGAACAGGCGCCCGAGCTCGAACCGATCCTCGCCGAGCTCCGCACGCAGTCGCGGCGCATGACGCAGATCGTCGAAGACCTGTTGACGCTGTCGCGCCTGGAAGCGCAGGACAGCCTGCCCGAAGAGCGCGTGCCGATGCCGGGCATGATGCAGACGCTCAAGCGCGAAGCCGAAGCGTTAAGCCTCGGACGTCACACGATCGGTCTCGCCGTGCGCACCGACGCCGACCTCAAGGGATCGCCGAAGGAACTGCACAGCGCATTTTCCAATCTGGTCAGCAACGCCGTGCGCTACACCCCCGCCGGCGGACGCATCGAGATTGCCTGGGAACTGCGTGACGGCCATGCCGTGTTCAGCGTCAGCGACACCGGCCAGGGCATCGCGCCGACTCACCTGCCGCGCATCACCGAGCGCTTCTATCGCGTTTCGAGCAGCCGGTCGCGCGACACCGGCGGCACCGGTCTCGGCCTGTCCATCGTCAAGCACGTGCTGCAGCTGCATCAGGCGCGTCTGACCATCGACAGCGAGGTCGGCGTCGGCAGCACGTTCGCCTGTCATTTCGGTGCCGAACGTGTCTGCGCGGCACCGGCGCATGAGGAAATCGGATGAGGTACGCCCTGCGATGCGTGCTCACGCTGCTGCTCGTCGCTCTCCCCGGCACGGCGGCAGCCGAATCCTCGCTGACGAGCGTGGGCTCGGACACGCTCGGTGAGCTCATGCAGTCCTGGGCTCAGGCCTATGCCATCGTCGATCCCGGCACACGGCTTCAGATCCGCACGCCGGGATCGGCCGCGGCACCCGCCGCACTCGCCACCGGCGCCGCCGATCTCGGCCCGATGAGCCGTGCCATGAATCCGGGCGAGCTCGCCGAATACCGCGCGCGGCGCGGCCGCGAACCCGGACGTATCCGCGTCGCCTACGATGCTGTCGCCGTGTTCGTGCATCCGGACAATGCCCTGCCCTCGCTGCGTCTGGCCGATATCGCGCGGATCTGGACCGAGGGTTCGGACTGCGGCGGCGCGCCGGCCCGGCGCTGGAGCGATCTCGGCATCGATGCGGTCGCGCTCGCGCAGCGCCCTCTGCTGCGCCTGGGCCGCAATACCGCATCAGGAACTTTTGAATTTTTCCATGACGCCGCACTATGCAACGGCAGCTATCGCGCCGATGTGGTGCAGTTTCCGGGCGCGGGGGCGATCGTGGCCGCCGTTGCGGAGATGCCCGACGCGATCGGCTATGCCGGGCTCGGCCACGTCAACGGACTGGTCCGCGTGCTGCCGCTGCAGCGCGACGGCGAAGCGCCGGTGATGCCCGATTCGGCAAGTGTCATCTCCGGGCGCTATCCTCTGACGCGTCCGCTGTACCTGTACTTCAATCGCGCCGACGACGGTCGGCCGGACCCGGCGACCGCCGGCTTCCTCCGCTTCGCGCTCGGCGCGAAAGCACAGGAAATTGCCGCGGCCCGCGGGTTCGTCGCACTGCCGGCGGCCGACGTATCGCTGGAATCGGAGCAACTGCAATGACCTTGCTCAACAGCGCCATGCAACGCGACCTCACCGACCCTTCGCTGTATCTCAATCGCGAGCTGGCCCAGCTCGAGTTCAATTTCCGCGTGCTGGCCCAGGCCCAGGACTCGCGCGTGCCGCTGATGGAGCGACTGCGCTATCTGTGCATCTCCAACAGCAACCTCGACGAGTTCTTCGAAGTCCGCGTCGCCGTGCTGAAGCAGCAGATCGCACTGAACACGCCGATGCCGGGTCCCGACGGCCTGTCGCCGCTCGAAACGCTGACGCGAATCCGCGCGCGCGCGCTCGAACTCGTGCGCGCGCAATACGATTTCTGGAACGACGTGCTGCTGCCTGCGCTGGGCGACGAAGGCATCCGCTTCGTCACGCGCGACAAATGGACGGTCAAGCAGAAGCGCTGGCTGCAGGGCTATTTCCAGAACGAGATTCTGCCTGTGCTGTCTCCGCTCGGACTCGATCCGGCGCACCCGTTCCCGCGCATCCTCAACAAGAGCCTGAACCTCGCCGTCGTGCTCAAGGGCAAGGATGCATTCGGGCGCGAAGGCCACATGGCGCTCGTGCGCGCACCGCGCTCGCTTCCGCGCATCATCCGGCTGCCGGCCGAAGTGTCCGAATCGCCCTACGACTTCGTGTTCCTCGCCGGCCTGCTGCAGCAGTTCATCGACGAGATGTTTCCCGGCATGCGCGTCGAAGGCTCGTACCAGTTCCGCGTCACGCGCAACTCGGAGCTCGTCGTCGACGAAGACGAAGTCGAGAATCTCGCGACGGCGCTGTCGGACGAACTCGTCGGACGCGGCTACGCGCATCCGGTGCGGCTGGAGATCGCCGAGACCTGCCCGAAGCCCATCACTGAAATGCTGATGGCGAATTTCGAACTCACCGAGCAAGATGTGTATCGCTGCGCCGGTCCGGTCAACATCAACCGCATCAATGCGATTTACGACCAGGTCGAGCGTCCCGATCTCAAGTTTCCGAAATTCACGCCGCGCATCGCGCCGGCGCTGGCCGGCGGCCAGAACGTGCTCGACGTGATCCGCGAACAGGACGTGCTGCTGCACCACCCGTTCGAGTCGTTCGTCGCGGTCATGGATCTGGTCCGTCAGGCTAGCCAGGATCCGGAAGTGCTCGCGATCAAGCAGACGCTGTACCGCGTCGGCGACCACTCGCCGCTCGTCAATCATCTGATCGACGCGGCGCGCAACGGCAAGGACGTCACCGTCGTCGTCGAACTCCGTGCGCGCTTCGACGAGGAAGCGAACATCCGCCTCGCGAACCGTCTGCAGGAGGCCGGCGTGCAGGTCGTCTACGGCGTCGTCGGCTACAAGACGCACGCGAAGATGCTTCTGATCGTGCGCCGCGAACAGGGGCGGCTGCGCCGTTATGTGCACTTGTCCACCGGCAACTATCATCAGATCACGTCGCGCGTATACACCGACTTCGGCCTGATGACGTCCGACGCCGACATCGGCGAGGACGTCCACAAGATGTTCCAGCAGCTGTCGGGCCTCGGCACGGCGGTCAAGCTCAAGCGGCTGCTGCAGTCGCCATTCACGCTGCACAAGGGCCTGATCGAGAAGATCGAGCGCGAAATCGCTCACGCGCAGGCCGGGCGGCCCGCACGCATCATCGCGAAGATGAATGCGCTCAACGAGGGCGGCGTGATCCAGCAGCTCTACGCCGCCTCGATCGCCGGCGTGCAGATCGACCTGATCGTGCGCGGCGCCTGCGCGCTGCGCCCCGGCATTCCGGGCGTTTCCGACAATATCCGCGTGCGCTCGGTGATCGGCCGTTTCCTCGAACACAGCCGCGTCTACTGGTTCGCCAACGACGGCGAGCCGGAAATCTATTGCGCGAGTGCCGACTGGATGGAGCGCAACCTGTTGCGCCGCATCGAGACTTGCTTTCCGATCGTCGATACAGCGCTTGCGCAGCGCGTCTACGACGAGTCCCTCGCGAACTTCCTCGCCGACAACACGCAAGCGTGGATGCTGCATGCGGACGGCAGCTACGTGCGCACGGAACCCGGCGACGACATGCCGCATTCGGCTCAGCTCGCCCTGATCGCACGGCTCTGCATGTGATCCCGAGGTAAGTCCGACGGCCGCACCCGCGTGCGGCGTCGTGGCAGAATCCGTCGGCCTACCAGCCCCGAGGTCAGCGCGTGCCCAACGGCCACAAGCCCATCCAGGACGGCGAACTGCTCGCGGCCGTCGACCTGGGATCCAACAGCTTCCACATGGTCGTCGCGCGCTACCAGCACGGCGAACTGCGCGTCATCGACCGGCTGCGCGACAGCGTGCGCATGGCGGCCGGCCTCCATCGCGACGGTACGCTCGACAGCCAGCGGCGCGATCGCGCGTTGGCGTGTCTCGCACGCTTCGGCCAGCGCCTGCGCGCACTGCCGCCCGGCCGCGTGCGCGCCGTCGCGACGAACACCGTGCGGCGCATGAGCGCGCCGCATGCGTTCCTGCTTCCGGCCGAAACCGCGCTGGGCCACCCAATCGAAATCGTGTCGGGCCGCGAAGAAGCCCGCCTCATCTATCTCGGCGTCGCCCACAGCCTGCCGGAGTCGCGCGAGCGGCGGCTCTGCATCGACATCGGCGGCGGCAGTACCGAATTCATCATCGGCATGGGGATGGACGCGCTCGAAACCGAAAGCCTGCAGATGGGCTGCGTCGCCAGCACGCTGCGCTTCTTCGAAGACGGCAAGCTCACGGCCAAGCGCTGGCGCCAGGCGCAGACTGAAATCGGCGTCGAACTTCAGCAGTTTGCCGCCGACTACCGAGCGCGCGGCTGGGCCGAAACCATCGGCTCGTCGGGCACGATCCGCGCGATCGGAAACATCGTACAGGCCAACGGCTGGTCGGATTCCGGCATCACGAACACGAGCCTCGAACGGTTGCGCGAAGCGCTGCTGACCGCCGGCAGCATCGACAAGCTGCGTCTGCTGGGGCTTTCCGAAGAACGCCAGAGCGTCATCACCGGCGGTGTCGCCATTCTTCAGGCCGCATTCGACGCGCTCGATCTGCAACGCATGCATGTCTGCGAGACGGCGATGCGCGAAGGCCTGCTCCATGACCTCATCGGTCGCGCCGAGCAGCGCGACCCGCGCACGGAGAGCATCGAAGCGCTGGTACGGCGCTATGACGTCGATCGCACGCATGCGCGCCGCGTCGAAGCCACGGCGCACCTGCTGTTCGATCAGCTCGCCGACCCCTGGCAGCTCGACGGCGACGCACTCGACTGGCTGCGCTGGGCCGCGCGCATCCACGAGATCGGCCTCGCGATCGCGCACAGCCAGCACCATCTGCACGGCGCGTATCTCGTTCGCCATTCCGATCTCGCCGGTTTCACACGGCAGGAGCAGGAATTCCTCGCGACGATCCTGCGCTGCCACCGCCGCAAACCCGATCTCGAAGCGCTGGCCGCGTTGCCCGAACGCGTGCGTCGCACGGCCGTGCGCGTGACGGCGCTACTGCGCGTCGCGGCGCTGCTGCATCGCGCACGCAGCGCCGATCGGCTGCCTGCACTGACAGTGCGCGGCGACGACCGCATGCTCGAACTCAAACTCGGACGCAATTGGCTGGAACAGCATCCGCTGACCGTCGCCGACCTCGACCAGGAACGCGACCACCTCAAGGATCTCGGCCTCAAGCTGCAACTACGCGCGGCGGAGCGGGTCTAGCGACAGTGGCTGCGGCCCGCGTTGCTGCCGCGTATCATTGCGATTCCACTGTCTTCAAGGAGATCCCCCGTGCTGAAGCACTGCCTGCTCGCCTTCGCCCTGATGCTGCCCTTGGCCGCCGGGGCTCAGAACCAGCCCAAGCCCGCCGCAAAGGCCGATGCCAAGCCGGCTGCCGCGGCCAAGGTCGCCGAAGCACCGGCGGACGCCGCCAAGGCCGCGCACCCGCAAGTCGTGCTGCATACCTCGATGGGCGACATCACGATCGAACTGTATCCGGACAAGGCACCGAAGTCGGTCGAGAACTTCCAGCAATACGTCAAGGACGGCTTCTACAACGGCACGGTGTTCCACCGCGTCATCAACGGATTCATGGTCCAGGGCGGCGGTTTCACCAAGGATCTCACGCAGAAACGCACGCGTCCGGCGATTCAGAATGAAGCCAACAACGGCCTGTCGAACGTCAAGGGCACGGTCGCCATGGCGCGCACCAACGACCCGCATTCCGCGACCGCGCAGTTCTTCATCAACGTCGTCGACAACAAGCGCCTCGACTACGTCAGCGACCAGAGCGGCATGACCTACGGCTACGCCGTGTTCGGCAAAGTCGTTTCGGGCATGGATGTCGTCGACAAGATCAAGGCCGTCGAAACGTCTGCGCAAGGCCCGCTGCCGGGCGATGTGCCGAAGGTTGCGATCACGATCGACAAGGCCGAGATGGCGCAATAAGTCATCGGATATTCGCGCTACAAAAAACCCGCCGTACTGGCGGGTTTTTTATCCCCTGACCGAAGGCCGACGCTCGATAGCCTGCCTGAAAATTCCAATGTTGGCTGAACGAGCGTCAGTCGACAGAGAATTGCTGAAGCGTCACGGGAACTGTGGGATTGAAGACAACGGAAGTCGGCCCACAATTCGGACTCGCTGCATTGAATGACGTCAGTAGCAGAAAATACGTTCCCGCAGGCAACCCCGCGAACAGCACGGTTTCCGCACCGCCGACACTCGCATCGTCCTGCTCTCTTGAACAAACTGAGCCGCCTGTACACGACGACTGCAGCACTGCCAAATACAGATCGTACCCGGTAGGCGTGGCACTGAGCGCACCGCCCGCATTTGCAGGCACATTCAGTTGATAGATCGTGTCCGTCGCATTTCCGATCGGAGTCAGACCGCTGCAGATAGCATTCAATTGGTTGGCCGACGTGCACGTGTCGACATTGAACGAAGTATCACCCCAAGCTAGCGTGCCGCCATTGGGCGAACAGACCTGTGCGAAGACGCTGCCTACGAACAAAAATGTACAAGAAAGCGCAGTTGTCAGTTTCTGAATGAGCATTGCTCGGTCGCTCCATTTGTCGGATTCAAGAATACAGTAGATCTGCTCAGTGCCCCGGCCGGTACACGTCAAACGAAACAGCGTCGCAACTGGCAGATGAGCACAAGTAGCTCAGCCCGCAGGATGTGAACGTGCAAAAAAAAAAAACCCGCCACAAGGGCGGGTGCTCGTCCAACTGACCCGTCGCCATCCCGGCGGGGATCTTACGCCTGCCGTTCTATTTTGTACCGTTCGCGGCCGTACCCGCTTTCACGCGTTGAGCGTCCGTAAGAAATTCGCGCTTGCCGTCGGCGTAAAGCATTGCAATACGGTACCAGTAGTCCTTTCCTGCAACCGCCTCATTGTCTCTCACAGCGTAGTTGGTCGACACTCCGGCTTTCGACACAGGCGACCGGCGGACAATGGCACCTTGAACGTTGAATGGGCCGTTCTCAGCTTCCGCACGATAGATGGCGTAACCGTAAATCTTGTCCTCGTTGCTGACCGACCAGCGAAGCAAAGGACCAGCGCCTTCAGGAACGGCGGCAGGGATCGGCTGCTGCGCCGCCTTCATCGAGCCCAGCGCCTGATTCAGATTGGCAGCCGGCTCACTCTTCTGCTGCGCTGACAGCAGATCATTCAGGCTCTCGATCTTCGTATCTTTACCGACCGGAACGCGAATCGTACGATCCGCTCCAGCGACGCGCGCACTGAGCGTTCCTTTGAGCTGCCCTTTAATTTCCTTGGCATCGTCAATGACAAAACGGATCTGCTTGCAGCCTTTCTCATTCCCGACGCAATCGCCAACGGAAACCGAAGCAGCAATGCCGTCGAGCTTTACGTCCGTGAGTTCGAACGATTTTTCGTCGACATGACGGTACTGGAGAATGAAATCATTCTGCGATCCCATACGAACGATACCGAGTTCGAACAGGAGCGAAGACGGCATGACCTTCCCACGCACCTCCGTCAGCACCGGAATTGCGAGTTCGCGCTGCACCGAGGAATTCAGTTTGACGTGAATGGATCCATAATCTTTCCCCCAGATTGCCGGATCCTTGGTGTGCTTCACGCTCAGACCGCGGCCGTCATCAATGATCGTCGCGGACGCAAATTCTGGATTCTTCAAAATTTCGATGATCCGCAAATTCGGATCGTCGCTCGATAACTCGTATTTGACGATCGGCGCATCACCGACCGCAACCTGGCCAAACTCGACTGTACGTGTTGGATCGCTCAGTACGGAGAGCCCGTAAAGACGGACGCGCGCAACAAGTGGATTCGTCGCTTGCGCTGATTTGATGACGAACATATGCGAGCGTGTGCCGAAGTCGTCGACGGCATTCAACTCCACTTCCACGTCCCGGCGCTCGCCCGGTGCAAGGCGAATCGGTGCCGAAATAACGCTGTCTGTCGGTCGCGCAGGAGTGATCGTGATCTCAGTGGCTTCGGATTGTTCGTCGTTGATGAGCACAAACGAGGCTCGCTTCGTCTGAAACTGATACGCCTGACCGGCATCGCCCGGATCAGCAGTCAGCGCGTGGGCCGCGCTCGAGCACAACAAAGCTCCACCAATCATCAAAGCAATGCGACCAATCACGACGATCCTCGGACGTTAGAAAAAGAAAGAGCCCGCCCTTTGCAGGACGGGCTCGAGTCACTCACGACTTCGACAGTCAGTTGACCGAGAAGTTCTGCAGCGTGACCGGCAGGGTCGGCGTGACCAGAATGGCGGTCGGACCGCAATTCGGAGCACTTGCGCTGAACGACGTGATCAGCATGAAGTAGGTACCGGCGGCAAGACCCACGGCACTGACGGTTTCCGCGCCGCCCGAAGCAGCGTTGTCTTCTTCACGCAGGCATGTCGAACCGCCCGTGCAGGTGCCCTGCAGCAGCGCGACGTAGGCGTCGTAGCCCGTCGGCGTGACGCGGATGTTGCCCGTGGCGGTCGCACCAATCTGCACCTGGAAAACGGTGTCGGTGGTGTTGCCGATCGGCGTCAGGCCATTGCAGATGCTCGCCAACTGGTTCGTCGACGTGCAGGTGTCGAAATTGACCGTGCCGCTGGCATCGGTCAGCGAACCGGCGTTAGCCACACAATTCTGCGCGTAAGCACCGCCGACCAGGAGAAACTGGGCGGCGATGGCAATCATCGTCTTCTTAAAGTTCATGTTCAGGGTCACTCCGTTTTTTTGCTGTGATTATTGGCCGATGAACGACTGACGACGCGAATCGAATTCGTCGAAGTCCACGAAGCTGGTATTGGTGAAGCTCGAACGCCACAGGCCGGACGCACCGGCCAGACCGACGACGGCCTGATCGACACCACCCCAAGCGCTGTTAGCAAGACCAGTCTGCGTGCCGGTCGGCGCGCCGTCGGTGGTCGCGGTAGCCTGATCGGTCACCCAGTAACGAAACTGACCGTTGCTCGCACCGAAGGTCAGATCGATTTCGACACGGTTTTCGCCATTCTGGTTCGGCAGCGGAATGTCGACCTGACGATACAGCGTAGCCTGGGCGGTATCACCGATCAGGAAGCGAAGTGCCTTGCCCGTACCGTCGCCCAGCAGGAAGACCTGCATCGCGTTCTGCGTGCCCCCCGGCGCAGCGGTCGGACCGACGACGTTAAAGATCAGCGCGGAACGACTGGCCTGCGTCAGCGCGATCGTCGACTTAACGACGAAGCGTGCGCGATAACGCTGCTCTGCGTTCGGCGTTTGATCGACGGCAGCAGCCTTCGACGCGGGCGAAGAATTCTGGTTCAACGCAGTGCGCATATTGCAAAGGGTTCCGCTGAGACCCGGCGTTACGACCGTCAGCGATGCCTGCGTCTGCAGAGCGGCCGACCACACGCCCGGCGGCGTTTGGTTCTGGCCGATGCTCTGGCTGCACTGCGCCATCGCACCACCAGCAAACGACATACCCGCCAGACCCAACACCGCCAGCGACAGCGTCTTCGTCATGACATTGGCTTTCATAGATTTCTCCCAAGTTGGATCGGGCGGAAGCGCGCTCCCTGCCCATGCATAAGTTCATGGGGCCCGACAGAAAAGGAGTGTAATCAGCACAATCCAATGCCGTCAACGCTTTAGCGACGGAAATTGTGTGCGATTCCACCCGTTCTGGCGAACCGATTCGGCACCCGCCACGGGTACTCGGAAGCTAGTAACGCAGCCGGGTCGCGACACCGGACACTCCGGACGATTTTTTTTCGCGTTGACGTCGATCGAGTCCGGTTGGGACAATCGGCTTTTCGCGCGTGCCGGAGTCCCGTGTCAAATCAACAGATTGGCTCACGCAGTTGTCTGGCCGCGATTCCTGCCCGCAACGAGCAGGACACCGTCGGCGAGGTCGTGCGCGGCGTCATGGACGCCCTGAACTGCGCGGTGCTCGTCATCAACGACGCCAGTACCGACGACACGGCAGCCGC
>CAMLLF010000058.1 GCA_946480705.1 uncultured Lysobacteraceae bacterium
CGAAGGCCGTGCGCGAAGGCCGGCGGCGCGGGACGGCGGACGCGGCGCGCCACGGCGCCGCGCGCGGACTCAAGGTCCGCGTGCGCGTGGCGGCGGGCCGAGCCGCAGCGCGATTCGCGATCCGCCGTGCGCATCGTCCATTACTGCCAGTTGCCGATGTCGGCGTTGTACTTGTCGCCGCCCGACTTGCCGTCCTTGCCGAGGAAGACGAGATCGAAGTCGCCGTGCTCGCCCGGGTTCTTGTAGTCGAACGCGTGGCCGAACGGATCCTTGAGATCGGATTCCTTCGCATAGGCCGACTTCCAGTTCGGCGCGTTGCCCGGCTTCGTGACGAGATCCTGCAGCTTGTCCGGCGGGCTGCCGTTGTCGAGCGCGTAGGCCTCGATGCTCATCGACAGCTTGGCGACCTGCGCCTTGCCGGCGTTGTACTTGCCCTTGGTCACGTTGTCGCTGACCTGGTTGACGACGATGCCGGCGACGATGCCGATCAGCACGATCACCGCCAGCATTTCCAGCAGGCTGAAGCCGGACTGCCCGCGCGGGGCGGAATACCGCCCAAACGTATACTTCATTGCATTCTCCCGAATTATTGGACCGAACCGGCCAGATTCATGATCGGCAGGATGATCGCCATCATGATCATCGCCACCATCACCGTCATCACGATCGTCACCACCGGGACCAGCGCGGCCAGGAGCCGGTCCAGCGTGTTCTTCACTTCCTGATCGAACGTGTCGGCCGTCTTGAGCAGCATGCCGTCGAGCTCGCCGGATTCCTCGCCGACGGCGACCATCTGCAGCGCGAGCTTCGGAAAACGCTTGCTCTGGCTCAGCGCATAGCCCAGACCGTTGCCGCGCTTGACCTCTTCCGTGGCCGCGGCCACCGACTCCGCGAGCGCGGCGTTGCTCATGACGTTGCGCGCGATCGTCATCGCACCCAACAACGGAACGCCGTTCTTGAGCAAAGTTCCCAGCGTGCGCGTCAGGCGCGCGGTTTCGAGCTTGAGGATCACGTCCCCCACGACCTTGACGCCGAGCAGGCGCAGATCGAGCGCGAGCCGCGTTTCCGGCTGCGAATACTGCTTGCGCAGCCAGCCGGCGCCGAGCACGCCGAGCACCAGCAGCAGCCACCAGAATTTCTGCAGCACCGTGCCGAGGCCGAACACGATCTTCGTGATCAGCGGCATTTCCACGCCCATGTCGTTGAACATCGGCACGAACTGCGGCACGACGTAGACGAGCAGGATCATCAGCGAGGCGAACACCATGCCGATCAGGAACGCGGGATAGATCATCGCGTTGATGACGCTGCCGCGCAGCGCGCGCGTGCGCTCGAGGTATTCGGCGAGCCGGCGCAGCGTTTCGTCGAGCGAGCCGCCGGCTTCGCCGGCGCGCACCATGTTCACGTAGAGGCGCGAGAACACGCCGTGCTCGGCTTCGAGCGCATCCGACAGCGGCGCGCCGCCGCGCACCGTGTCGCGCACGCGTTCGAGCATGCGGCGCGCTTTCTCGTCGCCGGGCAAGTCGAGCACGATCTGCAGCGCGCGGTCGAGCGGCTGGCCCGCGCCGAGCATGGTCGCGAGCTGCTGGGTGAACTGGACGACCTGCGCCGCGCCGAACGTCGAACGCCGCGTCAGCATGCCGAGCAGCGTGCTGCCTTCGCCCGCGTCGGCCGCACGCGCGTCGAGCGGAATGTTGCCGGCGTCCTGCAGTTTCGCGATGACCTCGTCGGCGGACGCGGCCTCCATCTGGCCTTCGAGCGTCTCGCCGGCAGGGGTTACGGCTTTGTAGCGGAACAGGGGCATCGGTATCGGCGCGTCCGGTCGGTGGGGATGTCGTCGGCGGAAGGACTCAGCTTTCCTGGGTCACGCGCAGCACTTCTTCGATCGTCGTGACGCCGGCCAGCGACTTCACGAGACCGTCCTCGTACATCGTGCGCATGCCTTCGGTGCGCGCCTGCTGCTCGAGTTCGCCCATGCCGGCGTGCTGCATGACCATGAATTCCATGATCGTCGTGCGCCCGTAGTAGCCGCTCGGATTGTTCGCGCTCGGCATCGGCTTGTAGAGCTGCAGCGGGCCCGGCCCGCCGAGCTTGTCGAGATTGAATTCGCGCACGACCTCGGGCAGCGGCGTGTAGGCTTCCGCATGCGCCTTGTCGAGCCGGCGCACGAGGCGCTGCGCGAGGATGCCGTTGACGGTCGAGGTCAGCAGATAGTCCTCGACGCCCATGTCGAGCAGTCGCGTGATGCCGCCGGCCGCATTGTTCGTGTGCAGGGTCGACAGCACGAGATGGCCCGTGAGCGCCGACTGGATCGCGATGCGGCAGGTCTCCAGGTCGCGCATTTCCCCGATCATGATGATGTCCGGGTCCTGACGCACGATCGAGCGCAGCGCATGGCTGAAGTCCAGGCCGATCTGCGGCTTGGCCTGGATCTGGTTGATGCCCTCGATCTGGTACTCGACCGGGTCCTCGACCGTGATGATCTTCACGTCCGGCGTGTTGAGCTTGGACAGCGCCGTGTACAGCGTCGTCGTCTTGCCCGAGCCGGTCGGGCCGGTCACGAGCATGATGCCGTGCGGCAGTTCGAGCACCTTCATGAACTGCGGCAGGAATTCGTCGGTGAAGCCCAGCGTGTGGAAATCGAAGACCACGCTTTCGCGGTCGAGGATACGCATGACCACCGACTCGCCCCAGGACGTGGGCACCGTCGAGACGCGCAGGTCGAGTTCCTTGCCCTGCACGCGCAGCATGATGCGGCCGTCCTGCGGCAGGCGGCGCTCGGCGATATTGAGCTTCGCCATGATCTTCACGCGCGAGATCACCGCCGCCGTCGACGCCGCCGGCGGCGACTCGACTTCGTGCAGCACGCCGTCGATGCGATAGCGCACCTTGAGCCGGCTCTCGAACGGCTCGATGTGGATGTCGGACGCACGCTGTTCGACCGCGCGCTGGACGATGAGATTGACGAGGCGGATGACCGGCGCTTCGGACGCGAGGTCGCGCAGGTGTTCGATGTCGTCCTCGCCGCGCGCCGCGTCGTCGGACAAGGTCTCGACGATCGTGCCCATGGCCGAACGGCCCTGGCCGTAGTAGCGCTCGATCAGATCGTCGATTTCCGAACGCATGCCGATCTGCAGCGTGACCTTTTTCGAGGTTGCCAGCTCGACCGCCTGCGCCGCGTAGGACTCGGCCGGATCGGCGACGAGCAGGCCGACTTCGGTCTCGCTCTCGCTGACCGGCACGACGTGATGCTGCTTGAGGAAACGCACGGACAGCGCGACGTTCGGCGGCGGCGACTCGGGGAAGTCCTTGGCGCCGAGCAGCGGCAGCTTCAGGAGTTCGGCCATCGACTCGGCCATGTCGCGTTCGGACACGAGGCCGAGCTTCGTCAGCAGGTTGACCAGCGATTCGCTGTCGGACTCCTCGTGCACGCGCCGCGCGCGGACGAGATCGGCCTCCTTCAGGCGGCCTTTCTTGACGAGGAACGCGCAGATGCGCTCGTCCAGGTTCGCGACAACGGCGTCGAGAGCGGGCTCGACTTCCTGCATTTCGACGGCAGACATGACTTCTTTCCTAGGAGGCGGCGTTTCGACCGGCGCTGCTGCCGCCGGGTTCCCCAAAACGGCGCCCCGTCAGTGCTTCGATGAACGGGCGGTTGAGCGCGAGCCAGAGCGCGGCCGGCACCACGGTCGGCAGGATCAGATAGCCGAACTGGTAGCAAAGGGCAATCACATTCACGTTGAGCCCCGCCGCCGCGACGGCGGCCGCGGCTTCCGGCCCCGAGCCCAGCGCGAGCGTCTTCAACGCATCGGCGGCGATGCCGAAAGCCTGGGCGAGCCAGATTGCCGCGCACCCCAGCACGTACTGCCCCCAGCGACGCTCCTCGTCCTGCGGCGTCGCGAGGCAGAGCCCGAAGAACAGCGGCAGCGAATAACCGTAGATCAACGGCCGCACGGTCGCTTCCAGGAAACCGGTCGCCATCTTGCCGTCGGGGCCGACGTCGCTGACCGCGATCCTGGTCAGCACATCCATGATCGGCATACCGCCGTTGTCGAAACCCTGGCTGACGCTCGCGACGAGTTCAGGCCAGAACGTCGTCAACCCGAGTCCGGCGAGCCAGACCGGAACCTTCACGGTCAACCCCGAAACCCACCACCAGAGCGCAAAGCAGGCCGGCAGCCACGCGAGGGCCGCCAGCAGGAAGCGCTTGAGCGGACTGAGCTTCATCCCACCCAGGCGCGCGCGTTGCGGAACATGCGCATCCACGGCGAGTCCTCGCCCCAGGTGTCGGGACGCCAGCTCATCTGCACGCTGCGATGCACGCGCTCGGGATGCGGCATCATGACCGTCACGCGTCCGTCGGCCGCGGTCAGGCCGGTCAGGCCGCCGACCGAACCGTTGGAATTGAGCGGAAACGTTTCGGTCGCGCGGCCGCGGTTGTCGACGAAACGCAGGCACCGCTGCACGCGGCTGTAGTCGCTGCCCTGCGCGAATTCCGCATGGCCTTCGCCGTGCGCGACGACGACCGGAATGCGCGAACCGGCCATGCCGCGCAGCAGGATCGACGGCGATTCCATGACTTCGAGCGTGACGAAGCGCGCTTCGTACTGTTCCGACGCGTTGCGGCGGAATTTCGGCCAGTAGTCGGCGCCCGGGATGATCTCCTTGAGGTTCGCGAGCATCTGGCAGCCGTTGCAGACGCCGAGCGCGAAGCGCGCCGGGTCGGCGAAGAACGCGGCGAACTGCGCGCGCAACGTCGGATTGAACAGGATCGAGGTCGCCCAGCCGCGGCCGGCACCGAGCACGTCGCCGTAGGAAAAGCCGCCGCAGGCCGCGAGACCCTGGAAATCGTCGAGCTTGCGCCGGCCGCTCTGCAGGTCGGACATGTGCACGTCGACGGCCTCGAAGCCGGCGCGCGTGAACGCCGCCGCCATCTCGATCTGGCCGTTGACGCCCTGGTCGCGCAGCACCGCGATGCGCGGGCGCGCGCCGCGCGCGATGAACGGCGCGGCGACGTCCTCGGACGGATCGAACGTGAGCTTCGGCGTGATCCCCGGATCGTCGCCGTCGCAGCGCCAGTCGAGTTCGCTGTCGGCGAGCAGCGGGTTGTCGCGCAGGCGCTGCATCGCATGGCTGGTCTGCGACCAGGTGCGCATGAGATCGCCGCAGTCCCAGCGGCCCAGCGAATCGTCGCCGAGGCGCAGGCTGATCTGCGGCTTTTCCTTGGGGCGCGCGACCATGTGCGCGATGTCGGCGAGCCCGAAGCGGTCGAGCAGCGCCTTGAACGCGGCCGCGTCGTCGCGGCGGATCTGCACGACCGCGCCGAGTTCTTCGCAGAACAGCGCGCGCAACGTGTTTTCCGCCCAGCCGTCCAGGCCGATCGACAGGCCGCAGTGACCCGCGAATGCCATTTCGATCAGGGTCACGAGCACGCCGCCGTCGGAGCGGTCGTGATAGGCGAGCAGCAGGCCGTCGGCATTCGCCTGCTGGATGCAGGCGAAGAAATTCTTGAAGCGCGCGGCATCGTCGAGATCCGGCGGCACGCCGCCGGAGCGATTGAACACTTGCATCAGCGCCGAGCCGCCGAGGCGGTTGCGTCCGCCGCCGAGGTCGATGAGCCAGAGTTCGGTCTCGCCCTTGTCCAGGCGCAGCTGCGGTGTCAGCGAGCGGCGCACGTCGCCGACGCGCGCGAACGCGGTGACGATCAGCGACACGGGCGCGATCGTCTTCTGCTCGCGCTCGCCGTCGTGCCAGACCGTCTGCATCGACAGGGAGTCCTTGCCGACCGGAATCGAGATGCCGAGCGCCGGGCACAGCTCCATGCCGATCGCGCGCACCGCATCGAACAGCGCGGCGTCCTGGTGCGGGAAATTCGCCGCGGCCATCCAGTTCGCCGACAGCCGCACTTCGCCGAGATCGGCGATCGGCGCGGCAGCCAGATTCGTCAGCGCTTCGCCGACCGCCATGCGCGCCGCATCGGCCGAGGACAGCGCCGCGAGCGGCGTGCGCTCGCCCATGGCCATCGCTTCACCGGCATAGCCGTCGAAATCCGCCAGCGTGACCGCGCAGTCGGCGACCGGCACCTGCCACGGGCCGACCATCTGGTCGCGCGAGCACAGACCGCCGACGCTGCGGTCGCCGATCGTGATCAGGAACGACTTCGACGCGACCGCCGGAAACTGCAGCACGCGCTGCAGCGCTTCGTTGAGATTGATGCCGAGGCAGTCGGAGACGAGATCGACGCGCGGCGCCTTGCGCTTGGCGTCGCGATGCATCTTCGGCGGCTTGCCGAACAGCACATCCATCGGAAAATCGATCGCCGCGCCCGTGCCGACCGGCGTCGTGGTGTCGACGCCGTAGCCGACCATCAGATGTTCCGCGGCAGTGGCCGTGCCGACGACGGCATACGGGCAGCGCTCGCGCACGCAGATCGCCTCGAAGCGCGCGACGTCCTCCGGCCGCACGCCGAGCACGTAGCGCTCCTGCGATTCGTTGCACCACAGCTGCATCGGCGAAAGCGTCGGATCGGCGCAGGGAACCTTGGCCAGGTCGATGCGCCCGCCGACGCCGGAATCGTGCAGCAGTTCGGGAATCGCGTTGGACAGACCGCCCGCGCCGACGTCGTGCACGGTGACGATCGGATTGGCCTCCCCGAGCTGCCAGCAGTGGTCAATGACCTCCTGGCAGCGGCGTTCCATTTCCGGGTTGTCGCGCTGCACCGAGGCGAAATCGAGTTCCGCCGAACTCGTGCCCGAGGCGACCGACGAGGCCGCACCGCCGCCGAGGCCGATCAGCATGGCCGGGCCGCCGAGCACGACGACCGCGTCGCCGTCCCGCAGTGCGCGCTTTTCCACATGTTGCGAACGCAGATTGGCGAGGCCGCCTGCGATCATGATCGGCTTGTCGTAGCCGCGGCGCAGGCCCGGCAGGCCGGTCTCCTGCTCGAAGCTGCGGAAATAGCCGCCCAGCGCGGGGCGGCCGAATTCGTTGTTGAACGACGCGGCACCGATCGGCCCGTCGCGCATGATCTCGAACGCGCTCGCCATGCGCGGCGGCAGCGGCCGTTCGGTTTCCCAGGGGCGCGGCAGGCCCGGAATGCGCAGGTGCGACACCGAGAATCCGGTCAGGCCGGCCTTCGGCTTGCCGCCGCGGCCGGTCGCGCCTTCGTCGCGGATTTCGCCGCCCGAGCCCGTCGACGCGCCCGGAAACGGCGCGATCGCCGTCGGATGATTGTGGGTCTCGACCTTGATCGCGTAGTCGATGCGCTCGGCATGCGCGCGGTAGACCCCGTCAGCGTCGGCGAAGAAGCGCTGCCCTTCGCTGCCCTCGATCACAGCGGCATTGTCGGCGTAGGCCGACAGCGTGTGCGCCGGCGACACCTTGTGCGTGTTCTTGATCATCGCGAACAGCGACTGCGGCTGCGCCTCGCCGTCGACGTTCCAGCTCGCGTTGAAGACCTTGTGCCGGCAGTGCTCCGAGTTCGCCTGCGCGAACATCATGAGTTCGGCATCGCTCGGATCGCGGCCGAGTTCCGCATAGCGCTCGGCGAGATAGTCGATTTCGTCGGGCGCAAGCGCGAGGCCGAGGCGGCGGTTCGCATCGGCCAGCGAGGCCTGGGCATCGGCGCCGAGCGCAACGCGGCCGAGGTCGCCGGGCGCGCCGGCGAGGAACAGATGCTCGGCATCGGCCAGCGACGTCAGCACCGACTGCGTCATCGGATCGTGCAGCACGCCGATCAGCGCGTCGTGCGCCGGCGTGCCGGCGGCCGGCAGGTTCGCGATCTCCAGTGCCATGCCGCGCTCGACGCGCTCCACCGCGAAGCCGCAGCCCTGCAGGATGTCGGTGGCCTTGCTCGACCACGGCGAAATCGTGCCGAACCGCGGCACGATCCAGAGACTGGCGGGCCGGGCGGCGTCGACGCGCGCCTCGAGCACCTGGGCGAGACGCTGGCGCGTCGCGTCATCGGGCGCGACCGACGCGGCGAGCAGATAGACATGTCGCGCGGCGGTGACGCGGGCACCGGCTGCCGTTTCGGCCAATTGGCGATTCAGGCGGTCGAGACGGAAGGCAGACAGGGCGCTTTGCCCGTCGAGGACGATCATGCTAAGGCCGTTCCGGAGCGGGGTTCTCAGAAGGGCGCGCATGATAACCGCTGCCGTCCGCCTCTCGCCATCGCCGCCGGAACCGGCCGCGGACACGAAAACGGCGGCTGCGTTGCCGCAGCCGCCGTCGAACAAACCTGGAAATTCAGCCGCTTACTTCGTCGAAGCGAGGCTGTCGAGGCGCTGACGCATCGCTTCGGGCGCCAGGTAGCCGCCGATCTGCGTGCCGTCCGGCGCGATCACGGTCGGCGTGCCGTTGATGCCGACGCGGCGACCGAGCTCGAATTCCTCGGCGATCGGGTTTTCGCAGGTCGCGTTCTTCGGATCGGTGCCCGACTTCGCGTCGGTGAAGGCTTTATTGCGGTCGGTCGCACACCAGACCGAGACGGCCTTGTCGAACGACGGCGTGCCCGGACCCGAGCGCGGGAACCAGAGGTACTCGATCGAGATGCCCTGCTCGTTGTACTTGGCGATGTCGTGATGCAGCTTGCGGCAGTAGCCGCAGTCGATGTCGGTGAACACCGTGACCGTGTACTTCGGATCCTTCGGCGCGAACACGATGCGCTTGGACTTCGGCACCTGATCGACGAGTTCCTTGCGGATGCCGCCGAGACGCGCCTCGGTCAAATCTTTTTTCGACGCCATGTCGAACAGGCTTCCCTGCAGCAGGTACTTGCCGTCGGCGCTGACGTAGACGACCTGGCCACCGGTCACGACCTCGTAGAAACCGGGCAGGCTGGACTTCGTCACCGAATCGATCTTGGCCTGCGGCACCAGCGAGAGGATCGCGTCGCTGACGACCTTCTTCTCCTTCGCATCGTCGGCAGCCAGGGTCGTGAACGACGCCGCCGCGAGAGCGAGGGCCAGGGTGAGCTTCTTGAACATCGCGATTCCTCGGGATAGGGGCAGTGGCCTGACGCTGACCGCGGCGAGCCGCGAAAGTTCAGCGTCCGGACAGGTTGAAGGCGGGCAAGAGTGCCAACAGCCCGGACCGGCCGCAAGAGAGCAGGATCACGGCACGAGGGAAGAGGGAGTGAGGAGCGAGAAACGGGTCGGCCGAATTGCCTGCGCCGCCGGCCACTTGCGCCTGCCAGGCTCATTTCTCCGTTCTTCCCTTTTTCCCGGCCTCAGAAACAGGCGACCGGCTGTTCCTTGAGGTCGACGAGGTCCGGCAGCTGAGCCCGCCAGCCCACGGGGCGCTGCGGGTCTTCGGCGAAATCGATCCAGTACACCGGCAGGTCCTCGGTGCGCTGCAGCAGCTGCGGCGTGAAGCCCAGCGCGGCGATCTCGGCGCGACGGCGCTCGGCATTGGCCTGTTCGCGGAACAGGCCGAGCGAGATCGTGTTCTGCTGGTCGCCGGCCGTGACGACGTAGTAGTCGCGCACGCCCTTGGCCGAGAGCTGCCGCGCGACGCCGAGCGCCTGCTCGCGCGAGGCCATGGCCGGCACGAATACCCAGTAGCCGCGCGGCTGCGTCGTGCGCGCTTCGCGGTACTGGATGCGCCGCGCGCGCGGCGAGAGCTTGTTCATGGCTGCGCGCATGTCGGCCTGGGTCGCGAACGGGCCGATGCTGCGGCACTGGTCGGGCGCGTCGCTGGCCGGAGGCGCCTCGGTCAGCTCGGCGCTGGCCGCGTCGCCCGGCCGTTCGCGCTCGGCCAGGAGTTCCAGCCGCGTGATGCCGACGTCGGTCGGCGCGACTTCCTGCTCGGCGCGCGGCGGCGAGAAATACAGCCAGCTCGCGACACCGACGTTCATCGCGAGCAGCAGCAGGAACAACACGCGTACGAACATGCAGGAACGCCGCTCAGGGGTCGGCCGATTCTAGCGGCTCGCCGCCCGCGGCGGCGATGCCGGCCAGCCGCGCGAGGCCGCGCAGCACGAGGTCGACCTCGATGCGGACCGGCAGCCGCAGCAGCGGCGCGAGTTCGCCGGCCGAACCGCCGGCCAGCACGAGCGCCGCGTCGGCGCCGAGCCGCGCGCAGGCCTGCGAATGGAACCTTTCCACAAGTGCCGCCGCGGCGAGCCAGCAGCCCGAGCGCACGGCGTCTTCGGTGTCGTCGGCCAGCTCGACGATGCGCGCGGCGTCCGACGCGCTGACGCGCGCGGTCGCGCCGAGCAGCGCCTGCTGCATCAGCATCGGACTCGGCGCGATGAGGCCGCCCAGATGCGTGCCGTCGGCAGCCAGCGCATCGAGCACGAGCGCCGTGCCCACGCTGGCCAGCACCAGCGGACCGGGCTGCTGCGCGCGCAGCGCAATCAGCGCGACGAAGCGGTCGACGCCGAATTTCTGCGGCTGCGCGTACGCGATGCGCACGCCGCCGGCCTGCGCGGCCGCGGCGACGAACTCGGGCTCGACGCGAAAGCGCGTCCGGATCGTCTGCACGAGTTCCGCTTCGAGACGCGGCCGGCCGACCGAGGCGATCAGCGCGCGATCGACCGCCGGCACATCCCGCCACGCATCGTCGAGTTCGCGCGCGAGCGGCCGCGAGTGGTCGACCGGCGCGCCGGCGCGCAGCCCGTGCGCATCGTGCAACGCCCACTTCAGCCGCGTGTTGCCGAGATCGATCAGCAGATTCATGCCTGGCGCACCGTCACTTCCGCGCTGTCGAAACTCGCGATGGTATCGCCCTGCTGCAGCAGCAGCGCGCCGCGCGCGTCGACGCCGGCGCCGATGCCGTGGCGCACGCCGTCGGCGTCGCTGAGCGCGAGCGTGCGGCCGCGCAGACGGTCGCGCTGCGCGAAGTCGTCGCGCAGCGCGGCGAAGCCCTCGGCGGCGAACGCATCGAGCGCGCGCGCGAACTCAGTCAGCAGCGCCGTGACCACGTCGTTGCGCGACGGCAGTGCCGCGCAGATCGATGCGAGATCGGCGACCGGCTGGTCGATCGCATTGCGCACGGCCTCGGGCAGATAGACGTTCACGCCGACGCCGATCACCGCGTGGCACGGCCCGAGGAATTCGCCGCCGAGTTCGACGAGGATGCCGGCGAGCTTTGCGTCGCCGGCGAGCACGTCATTCGGCCACTTGAGGCCGAGCGCCGGCGCGCCGGAGCGCTCCAGCGCGCGTGCGACGGCGACGCCGGCGGCGAGACTCAGTCCCGCGAGGCTGCCCATGCCGCGGTCGAAACGCCTG
>CAMLLF010000059.1 GCA_946480705.1 uncultured Lysobacteraceae bacterium
AACGAAGTGGCCGATGCGATCAAAAAGGCCGGCGAGTCCGCCAAGAAGTCGCTCAAGCCGATGAGCATCGTGGAAGGCACCATCCCCCACGAAATCTACGCCGAGTTCGGCGGTGGCATAGCACTGCAGCACGCGGACGCCGCGTTCGCGGTCGATCAGGCTGGTCGGGTGGAACAGCAGGCCGTCGAGCTGGATGTCGCCGCGCGCGAGGAAATAGCGGCTCGAGGTCGTGAGGCCGCGTTCCTGCGTCGCGTCGAACGGAATCGCGAGGTTCAGCAGTTCCTGGCGGAACTCGCCGACGCCTTCCCAGTTCGCGCGTCCTTCGTCCCAGAGGCGCCGCGCGACCTCTTCGGTGATGCGCGTATTCAGCGACTGCAGCACCGGGATGGTCGCCGTGTTGAGGTTCAGCAGGCTGCCGCGCGGCAGCGCGCAGACGTGCGGGGCGAGCGCCGTATAGACGCTGCCGCCGAAACCCTGCAGCAGGCGCAGTTCCGAGGCATGCGCGAAGCTGCGGTTGGCCGCGCGGTACGACGGCACGGCCGCGCCGTAGACGCTGTCTTCCGCGCCGCTGCCGTGTCCGCCGCCGCCGGGTTCGCCGTCGGCATCGATCCAGTCGATGACGGTTTCGGTCAGGGTCGGGTCGAGCCGCAGCGCAGTCAGCAGGCGCCGGAAG
This sequence comes from uncultured Lysobacteraceae bacterium, assembly GCA_946480705.1. The sequence continues at coordinate 674 of CAMLLF010000059.1, forward strand.
CGTTCGCGCCACTCGGCCTCGTTGCCGTCGCCGGAAAGCAGGTTGTTGAGGTTGAAGCAGCCATTCATGTCGCGCATGCGCGCGGCGATGCGTCCGCCGGGCACGTCGGTCGGCGGCAGCGGCATGGCCCAGAGATCGCCGGCCGAGTCGTTGCGGTTCTGTTCGAGGTCTTTCTCGAGCACGCGCGCGGCATAGAGCTCCAGGCCGCGCGAATAGGCATCGGCCTGTTCGTTGCGCAGCAGGTTGCGCGTGCGCGCGGCGGCGAGTTCGCCGCGATCGAGCAGGCCCGCGATCAGCACCGTCGCCAGCGCGACGACGAGCAGCGCGATCACGAGTGCGACGCCGCGGTGCGCGCGCATCAGACGCCTCCGACCGTCGCCGTGCCCGACGGCAGCTCGATCAGGCGGCCGATCTCGCCGACGCCGTCGATGTCGAGGCGGAACTCGATCGCGCGCGGCAGCGCGTCGGGCTTGTCGTCGCGGCGCGGCCAGGCGTCGAGCCAGCGGCCCTGCGCATCCATGTAGCGCAGATGCAGCCGGCGCACGCGATCGCGCACGTTCGTGAATTCCGGCAGGCTGCCGGCGGCGCGGTCGAGCACGGCGTAGCGGCCGCGCTTGAGCGTGTTGCCGTCCTGCTGATAGACGACGCGCTCGAGGCTCGAACGCGCATCGACGAGCGAGCTTGCGAAACCGAGCCGCGTGAGTTCGAGATGGTCGCCGTCGCCCTGCAGCGCCGGCAGCGGTTCGCCGTAGTTGCCGCGCACGGGACGCGCGACCGCGCCGAGCAGATCGCGTTCGAGCATGCCGACCGCGCGCAGCGTATGCGCGAAATCCTGCTGTTCGGCCACCAGCGCTTCGCGCGCGCGAATGACCGCGTTGAGGCCGCCCCAGGCCAGCCCCGACATGATCGCGAACACCGCCGTCGCGACGAGCACTTCGATCAGCGTGAAGCCGCGCAACGCGCGCCGCATCGTCATGGCTGCACGCTGTCGCCGGCGAAGCCGGTCAGCTGCGCGACGGGATCGGTGCGCTCGCGATCGGCGAACACGTGCACGTCGAGCCGCCGGATGCGCGCATCCTGCGTTGCAGCGACATCGAGGCGCCAGAACCATTCGCGGCCCGCGAACCGCTGCTGGCCGTCGCGGCGGCCGGTTGCCGGAATGCGGTCCTTGAGCCGCGCCTCGGTCACGACGTTCGCAGCGACCCAGCCGGCGTAGCTGCGATCGCGCAGGCCGGCGAAGTCGCGCGCGCTGACGCCGGCCGCATGCACGAGCGCGGTCAGCGCAAGGCTGACCACGACCAGCGCGATCAGCACTTCGAGCAGGGTGAATCCGCGCATGCGTTCAATGCGCATCGCGACGCTCCCGCTGCACGTCGCCGTCGAGGCGGCCGTCGAGGCGCCAGCGCAGGGCGAGATCGGGCAGACCGAGTTCGAGACGGAACGGCGTGAGTTCGCCCGAGGCGAAGCAGACCACCGGCGGAATCTCCGGCGGCTGCGGCGGAATCTCGATGCGCTTGCCGTCGCGGCTGAGTTCCACGCGCACGTTGCCGGGCCAGCGGCGGTCGCGCAGCTCGCCCTGCTCGAACGGTTTCCAGGTTTCGCCGTCGCGCCGGCTGAACGCGTAGCCGCCGTCGACGAGACTCAGGCCGACCGGAATGCCGCCGATCTCCGCGTGTTCGCAGGCGTAGCCGATCAGCGCCTGCAGGCGCTCGGCCTCGCGTTCGAGCTGGCGTTCGCCGCCGGCGCCCGACAGCGCGATGCTGACCGCGGCGGCAAGCACCGCGAGGATCACGACGACGACGAGGATTTCGATCAGCGTGAAGCCGCGCGCCGGCGCGATGCCGGCGGCGGACGTCTGCCGCGCTGCGAGCGACGCGCGCACGGCTGCGATGCTCAGGTCTTCCAGTTGCCGATGTCGGCCGCTTCGCCTTCGCCGCCGGGCTTGCCGTCGGCGCCGAGCGTGTAGACGTCCATGTCGCCGTGCGAGCCCGGGTGCAGATAGAGATAGTTGCGGCCCCAGGGATCCTTCGGCACGCCGTCGAGGTAGCCGCCCTTGCGCCAGTTCGGCGCTTCCGGCGCGCCGCTGGGCTTGCTGACCAGCGCTTCGAGGCCCTGCTCGGTCGCGGGATAGGCGAAGTTGTCGAGCTTGTAGGTGTTGAGCGAGGTGACGATGGCCTGGATGTCGGCCTTGGCGCGCGCGACGCGCGCTTCGCCCGGATGCTCCATGACGCGCGGCACGACGACGGCGGCGAGGATGGCGAGGATCACGACGACGACGAGCACTTCGATCAGGGTGAAACCGCGCATCGCGGCGCGCGCGGGACGGACAGCGGGAACGGCGATCATGCGTAGCCTTCTTGCGAGCCGGGGAAAACGTCGAGGATCATAGCAAAGCCATGTCGTCTCCCCTGCCCCGCTCCAACGCCGCGCTTGCCGCGCGCGACCTCGCCGTGCTCTGGCATCCCTGCACGCAGATGCACGACCACGAAACCCTGCCGCTGCTGCCCATCGTCCGGGCCGAAGGCGTCTGGCTGCACGATGCCGACGGCAACCGCTATCTCGATGCGGTCAGCTCATGGTGGACCAACGTGTTCGGCCACCGGCATCCGCATCTCGTCGCCGCGCTGAAGCGCCAGCTCGACACGCTCGATCACGTGATGCTCGCCGGCTTCACGCACGAACCGGCGCTCGAACTCGCCGAGGCGCTGGTTCGCGTCGCGCCCCCCGGGCTCGCGCGCGTGTTCTATGCGGACAACGGCTCGAGCGCGGTCGAAGTCGCGCTGAAGATGAGTTTCCACTACTGGCGCAATCTCGGCCGCGGCGGCAAGCAGCAGTTCATCGCGCTCGGCGGCGGCTATCACGGCGAAACGCTCGGCGCGCTGTCGGTCACCGACATTCCGCTGTATCGCGAGACCTATGCACCGCTGCTGCTGCGTCCGCTGCTCGCGCCGTCGCCCGACGCCTATGAGGGCGAGCCCGGCGAAACGCCGCGCGAGGTCGCGGCGCGGCGCCTGGCCGATCTGCGCGCGCTGCTCGAGCGCGAAGCGGCGCAGACCTGCGCGGTCATCGTCGAACCGCTCGTGCAGTGCGCCGGCGGCATGCGCATGTACGACCCGAGCTATCTGACCGGACTGCGCGCGCTCTGCGACGAATTCGGGATCCACCTGATCGCCGACGAAATCGCCGTCGGCTTCGGCCGCACGGGAACCTTGTTCGCTTGTGAACAAGGCAATATCACGCCGGATTTCCTGTGCCTGTCCAAGGGACTGACCGGCGGCATGCTGCCGCTGTCGGCCGTGCTGACGACGCAGATCGTCTACGACGCGTTCTACGCCGAGTACGCGAGCGGCAAGGCGTTCCTGCATTCGCACAGCTATACCGGCAATCCGCTGGCCTGCCGCGCGGCGCTCGCGACGCTCGAGCTGTTCCGCGACGAGCCCGTCATCGCGCGCAATCGCGAACTCGCCGCGTGCCTCGCGCGCGAGCTCGACCCGCTGCGCGAGCATCCGAATGTGGCCGACGTGCGCCAGACCGGCATGATCGCGGCAGTCGAACTCGTCCGCGACCGGCGCACGCGCGAACCGTTCCCGTCCGCCGAGCGCCGCGGACTGCGCGTCTATCGGCACGGCCTGCAGCACGAGATGCTGCTGCGGCCGCTCGGCAACGTCGTGTATTTCATGCCGCCCTACGTCATCACGCCCGAGCAGATCGCGGCCATGGTCCGCGTCGCGCGCGACGGCATCGAGCGCGCGGTGATCTGACAATGGCGTGATCCCCGCGCCGGGCGCGCCGCGTACGTACCCGCAACCGAATCACTGCGGGGAGCACGCGTCGTGCGCCAGCATCGTTCCTTGTCGGCCGCCTGCGCGGGTCTGATGTCCTTCTGCGCCGTGCCGGCCTTTGCGGCCGACGGCGACCTGTTCGGCGGCTGAGGCTTCCGGCTTCGACGCCGGCGGCGTCATCGTCAGCGGTTATTCGTACATCAGCGGCAGCAACTATGACGTGGCCGCGGCGAAGCTGAAGTACGACCGGATTTCTGCGAATGAATTTGAGCAGCCGTGAATCGGGAACGGGGAGGCGGGAATTGGAACGGAGCGCGCGTTCCCTTTCGGGGAGAATTTTCGCGTTTTTTCTTTTTACGATTCCCGGCTCCAAGACTCCCACCCCGTTTGACATGCAATCAAGAATCATTATCATTAACTGAAATTTGACTTCCGCGTATCGCCAGCCGTGTTCGACGACGAACGCCGCCAGCCGCGTCCACCGCATTACAGGCTGACTTCGTTCTATGTCGTTGACTCGCCTCTCTCTGGCGATCGCGTGCGCGATCGCTGCGGCGCCGCTGCGCGCCGATCCCGCTCCAGCGCCGGCCGCATCGCCGGAAACCTATGACCAGCTCGAACGCATCATCGTCTCGGCGACGTTCGCCGCGCAGGCGGTGAAGGACGTTGCCGCGGAAACGACGGTGCTGCTGCGCGAGGACATGGACCGTCGCCTCAATCAGGATCTGCGCGACCTCGTGCGCTACGAGCCCGGCGTCAGCGTCACGGGCGGCGGGCGCTTCGGGCTCAGCGGATTCGCAATCCGCGGCCTCGACGGCAATCGCGTGCGCATCGAAGTGGACGGCGTCAGTGCATCCGACGCGTTCGCGATCGGCAGCTTTTCGAGCGCCGGACGCGACTTCGTCGATCTGGATTCGCTCAAGCGCGTCGAGATCGTGCGCGGCGCCGCATCGGCGCTGCACGGCTCGGATGCGCTCGGCGGCGTCGTCAGCTTCGTGACCAAGGACCCGGTCGACTATGTCGCCGATGGCGCGGACGGCAGCTACGTCGGCATCAAGGGCCTGTACGACAGCGCCGACCGGCAGTCGACGGAAAGCGTCACCGGCGCCGTGCAGAACGGCCGGCACGGCTTCGTCGCGGTGCTGACGCATCGCGACGGACGCCAGCTCAACAACCGTGGCGAGCGCGATTCGTTCGGCAGCACGCGCACGCGGCCCAATCCGCAGGACACCGACAGCAATGCGCTGCTTGCGAAGTACGTCTACGGCGATGCGAAGAACTTCTCGCGCGTGACGCTCGATGCGTCGCGCAGCGACTCGACGACGAATGCGCTCGACCAGCTCGGCGTACGCAGCGTCGGCGGCGCGCCCATGCTGTACACGCGCCTGGACGCGGACGACCGCAAGGAACGCGCGCGCCTGTCGTTCGATCAGTTGCATACCTTCGGCAGCGGTTTTGCCGATACCTTCGACTGGCGCATCTACACGCAGACCAGCGACACGCGCCAGGACACGTTCGAAGACCGCGCGAGCCTCGCGACCGGCACGCCGACGAATCCGATCTCGCGCTATCGCCGCTTCGAGTACGAACAGCGCGAGCACGGCGTCGAAGCGCTCGCGCACAAGCGCTTCGAGACCGGCGCGGCGACGCACGATCTCGCCTACGGCGCGGAGTACGAAGTCGGCCGCATCCGCGAGCAGCGCGACGGTTTCCAGCGCAACCTGACCACGGGCACGGTGACCAACGTCGTGTCGCCCGACGTGTTCCCGGTGCGCGACTTCCCGCTGACCGATACCTCGCGCACGGCGCTGTTCGTGCAGGACGACATCGGTCTCGCCGACGGCCGCCTGCATCTCGTGCCGGCGCTGCGCTACGACCGTTTCGAGATCGATCCGCGCCGCGATCCGGTGTTCGAGGAAGACAATCCCGGCGTCGAACCGGTGCAGCTCGACAGCGATCGCGTATCGCCGAAATTTGCGGCGATCTACACATTTTCTGAGAACTGGCGCGTCTACGGCCAGCTCACGACGGGTTTCCGCGCGCCGCCCTACAGCGACGTCAACGTCGGTTTCACCAACCTGCAGTTCGGCTACACCGCGCTGCCGAATCCGGACCTCAAGCCCGAGACGAGCCGCGGCGGCGAAGTCGGGCTGCGCGTCGACGGCGACGCGGGCTATGCGAGCGTCGCGGCCTATCGCAACCGCTACAAGGATTTCATCGAGTCGCTGGTCAACATCGGCACCGATCCGGAAACTGGTCTCATGCTGTTCCAGTCGCGCAACATCGGCCGCGTCGACATCCGCGGCGCCGAGGCCAGCGCCGGACTGCGGCTCGGCCGTTTCAGCGACGCGCTCGAAGGCTTCGAGGTCCGCACCTCGCTCGCGACCGCCAGGGGCGACGACCGCGTGCGCGACGTGCCGCTGACGAGCATCGAGCCGGCCAAGGCGGTGCTGGGTCTTTCGTACGAAGCGGCGCAATGGGGCGCGGAAGTCGTTGCGACGTTCGTGCGCGAGAAGACCCGCCTCGCGCCGGCCGCGAGCGGCACGGCCTTCGCCGCGCCGGGCTACGGCGTCGTCGACGCCTACGTGCACTACGAGCCGCTGCCGTCACTGACGCTGTACGCGGGCCTGACCAACATCGGCGACAAGCGCTATTGGGAATGGAACAGCGTGCGCGGCATGTCCGTGACCGCGGCCATCGACCGCTACAGCGCGCCGGGCCGTGCCGCGAGCGCCGGCTTCAAGCTCGCCTTCGACTGAGTAAATCCGGAGAATTATACAATGCGTTTTCTGATGATTTCCGCGATGCTGCTGCTCGGCGCCGGCTGCGCCGCGACCGGCGGCACGAAGCGCACGCCGGCGCTGTCCGGCCTCGCGCCGGCGACAACCGCGCCGGCGACGTACCAGCGCCCCTGCGACGACGTGCCGGCGACGCGGCAGGCTGCGTTCGAATGCGACCGGCGCAGCATTCTCGGCATGGTCGGCGAGTTTCGCGTGAAGTTCGCGTTCGACGAGACGCTGGCGCTCAAGCCCGGCTACGCGCCGAAGGCCGCGCAGCGCTCCGGCGGCGACGAATTCGTGTTCGTCGTCGAGGACCGCGGGGATTTCATCGCGCTGCAGCACATCCTCGTCGCGGGCAAGGGCAAGGACGCGATGGTCATCAAGCACTGGCGCCAGGACTGGCAGTACGAGCCCAAGGACGTGCTCGTGTTCCGCGGCCGCAATCACTTCGAGCTCGCACCGGTCGCGGCGGATCGCGCGCGCGGCGCCTGGTCGCAGTCGGTCTACGAAGTCGACGACGCGCCGCGTTATGCAGGCGTCGGCCGCTGGGATCATGCCAACGGCGTGGACGCATGGACGTCGGACTTCACCTGGCGGCCGCTGCCGCGGCGCGAATACACCAAGCGCAACGACTATCAGGTGCTCGGCGCGATCAATCGCCACACGCTGACGCCGGGCGGCTGGATGCACGAGCAGGACAACGCCAAGCTGCTGCTCGATGCGAACGGCAGGACGACGGCGCTGGTCCGCGAGGTCGGCATCAACAGCTACGAGCGCACGACGTCGATCGATTTCTCGCCGGGCCGCGCCTACTGGGAAAAGACGCACAATTTCTGGCGCGACGTCCGCGCCGCCTGGGCCGACGCCGCGCGCGAGCGCAAGGCGTACGACCTGCAGCACATGCTCGACGAACGGCCGCGCTTCGAGGCGCTGTTCGCGCTGGCCGACAAGGCCGGCAACGGCGAGACGGTATCGCGCGCCGACATCGATGCCGTGCTCGCGCGCGCGCTCGCCCCGCAGGACGCGAAGGCGACCGCCGCGGCGCAGTGACGGCACCGGCATCCGCGTAATCCGACGACCGCGCGGCGCGAGCCGCGCGGTCGTCGTGCAATTGCCAGCGGCCCGGGCCTTGCCGACAATGCAGTGCCCTGCCCGGCCGCTCTTCATGCGCATTCCCCGTATCCACGTACCCGAACCGCTGCAGGCCGGCGATGTCCTGCAGTTGCCCGAGCAGGCCGGCGACCATCTGGCCCGCGTACTGCGGCTGGAATCGGGACATCCGCTGATCCTGTTCAACGGCGACGGCGCCGAGTACGACGCGCGGCTCGCGACAGTGGCCAGGCGCGCGGTCACGGCCGGGATCGTTGGCCGGCGCGAGGTCTCGCGCGAGTCGCCGCTCGCGCTGACCCTGGTCCAGGGCGTCGCGCGCGGCGAAAAGATGGACTGGATCCTGCAGAAGGCGACCGAGCTCGGTGTCGTCCGCATCGTGCCGGTCGTAACGGAACGCACCGAAGTGCGCCTCGACGAGGACCGTGCGGGCAAGCGGCTCGCGCACTGGACCTCGGTGGTCGCCGCGGCCTGCGAGCAATGCGGCCGCAACACCTTGCCCGACGTGCTCGCACCGCAGAAGCTCGTGCACTGGTGCGCGTCGCTGACGCCGACCGACACGGCCGCGCGCTTTGCGCTGATTCCCGAAGCCGATGCCGGTCCGCGGGACCTGGGCGCACTGCCGGACGGCGCGATCCTGCTCGTCGGTCCCGAAGGCGGCCTGTCCGATCACGATATCGCGATCACGCGCAATGCGGGATTTCGCGGTCTGCGACTCGGCCCGCGCATTCTGCGGACCGAAACGGCCGGGATCGCGGCGATTGCGGCGCTGCAGGCGGTGGCCGGCGATTTCGTCTGACGGTGCGGGATTGATGGCGAGGGCTGACTCGGCGGGCCCGGCGCTTCGTCGTTGTGGATGGCGCAATGCGCTTTGCTTATTGCGCCCTACGCCGAATGGTTTGGCGCGCCGCGAGGCCTTCGTAGGGCGCAACAACCGAAGGGCATTGCGCCGTGGCCAAGTGGGCCTCGGTGCTTCGTCACATGCGGATGGCGCAATGCGCTTTGCTTATTGCGCCCTACAAAAACGATCGCGTTACGCGGCGAGGGCGTCGGCCATCAAGGTCTCGATCTGGTTCAGATCGGGGATCACGGCCTGGTCGTCGCGCACGAGTACCTGGGCGCGGACGCCGTGCGGGTGATGGTGTTCGTCGCCGGTCGGGATCAGCAGTTCCGCACTGACCGTGGTCAGGCGCGGGAAGCCCTGGGTCAGCATCGCGATGAACGGCATCTTGGCGTGGCCGCCGATGGCCTTGAGCACGGCGACGCGCGCACCGGTCGAGCCTTCCTCGTGGGTCAGCCCCGACAGGATCGCGAACGAGAACAGCGGCAGGCGCCAGCCGCGCCAGGACAGGCGCCCGAGAATCCACTCCGGCGCATTGGGAATCTTTTCCACATTGGCAAGCGTGATGACCTCGGCCACGGTGGCGTTCGGCAGCAGCACGCGGCCGTTCGTGATCGGGATCAATACGCCGCGGATCTCTCGGGGAGTGTCCATATGCGCTCTCAGGCCTTGCTGATGACTGCGATGGTTTGTTTGGCGAGTTCCGACGGCGAACCCGTGTAGCTGACGACGCCCGCGTCGCGCGCGCCGTCGACCATGGAACTGATGACGCAGGTGTCGGGATCCTGCACCCAGACCTGGCCGCCCTTCGCGGCGAGGTGCTTGGCGCCCTCGATCGCGTCGTGGGCCATGCCCGAGAAGATGATCAGCGTCGCGGCGCTGCCGAAGCGGTCGGCGGTGTCGCGCACGATCAGGTCGATCGACGGCGAGTACGGCGACGCCTCGGGCAGGTGCGCGAGCTGCACGACGCCGGCCTCGTCGATGAGCATGCGGTGCGTGGTCGGCACGACGACGACTTCGCCGTGGCTCACGCGTTCGCCGTGGCCCGGTGCGCGCACGGTCAGCGGCGTGGCCTTGGCGAGCTGCGCGGCCATGAGTTCGAGGAACTCGGCGCCCATGTGCTGGGCCAGCACGAACAGCGCGGGGAAGCGCGCCGGCAGGCCCGAGAGGTATTCGCGCACCGCCTCCGGTCCGCCGATCGAGGCGCCGAGCACGATGACGCGGCGCACCGGCTTGGACGCCGACGAGCCGTCGAGACGATGCTCGACGACGAAATCGTTGCGTTCGCGCTCGGGCGACACGGCTTCTTCCAACGGCATCAGATCGAGCTTCAGCGACGTGTCGAAGTCGAACTTGCTCGCGTCGCCGCCTTCCGGAGCGAGGTACTGCTGCGCGTCGACTTTTTCGACGATGACTGCCGGCGTCGCGGGCTTGCCCGGCGCAGCGTCGGCGGCCTCGGCTTCTTCCATCGATTCGAGCGACCAGTTGCCGCCGGACAGGAAGCTTTCGGCCGACATCTTCTGCACGCCGAACTCTTCGGGCTTCGGCGGCGGCGCCGGCGCGGCGGGCGTTGCCGCCGGCACGTCGTCGTCGCCTTCGCTCAGCGGCTCGAGCGACCAGTTCGAAAGGTCTTTCGGCATCTCGAACTTGCGTGCGGCCGGCGCCGGGGTGGGTTCCACGTCGCGTGCGGTCGGGATGTTCGCGACGAAATCGGCATCGGCCGGAGCCCCCTCGGCAGGCACGCCGAACGCCGCATCGAAATCGACGAGTTCGGCCGTCGGCGCGGCGGCCGCGGGTGCCGCCGGCGTGTCGAACAATGCATCGAGTTCGGCGCCGAAACTGAAATCGGTATCGACGTCGGCGGCGGCCGTCGTCGACGGCGATGCGGCATCGAGTGCCCCGAACGGATCGCCGCCGAAATCGCTCTCGGATGGCCGACCCGTGCCGGCAAGCTCGTACTCGTCGGGCTCGTGGTCGTCTCGGGCATCGGGGCGAACCGGCTCGCCGAGGCGAACCCGAATCTGCTCGCGAGGATCTCGATGC
>CAMLLF010000060.1 GCA_946480705.1 uncultured Lysobacteraceae bacterium
CTGCCTCACGCAGACATTGCTCGGCGTAGGCGATGCCCGCGGCCTCGTCGCGCAGCGGCGATTCGGGCTGCAGCAGTGCCGCGACGATGTCGACGCGCGCCTGCGGATTGCCAGCCGCCGCCGCTTTCTTCAGCCATGTCATCGCGGATGCAGCCTGCGTCGCATCGCCGTCCAGCAACACGCGCGCGTGCTGCAGCATGCAGTGTGCATTTCCCGCTGCCGCAGACTGCGCGAACCATTGCGCGGCGTGTGCCGCGTCGCCGTCTTCGCGCGCGATTTCGCCGAGCACACAGGCCGCTTCCGCCGAGCCGCGCTCCTGCGCGCGCTTCAGCATCTCGGCCGCGCGCGCGCGATCCGCGTCGACGCCCCAGCCATAGCGATACGCGCTGCCGAGCCGCGCGAGACAGCTGTCGACGCCTTCGCCTTCGATGCCCTCGCAACGCCTGAAATAGCCGAACGCGCGCGGCCGGTCGACGGCGACGCCGCTGCCCTGCAGGTAGATCGTGCCGAGCGCGAGCAGCGCACGCGCGTCGCCGCCGGCCGCGGCGGCCTCGAACAGCGCGAGCGCGCGCGGCACGTCGCGCACGGATTCCGGTCCGGTCATCAGCGTGCCGGCGAGCACGAGCCGGCACGGCGCGTCGCCCGCGTCGGCGCAGGCCGCGAGCCGCGCGATGCCGGCCTCGGGCGACGCGCCGCCGAGTTCGATGCGCGCGAGCGCGATCGTCGCGTCGCCGCTGCCCTGCGCCGCGGCGCGTTCGTACCAGCCGCGCGCGTCGTCGCGGTTCTGCGTCACGCCGTCGCCGAGGTCGAGCGCGAGCGCGTAGAGATACTGGCTGCGCGCGTCGCCGAGGCGCGCAGCCGCGGCGTAGAAATGCACGGCGCGCGCGGCGTCGGCGGCGACGCCGCGGCCGTTCGCGTAGAGGTCGCCGAGCGTGCGCAGGCTCCGCGGCTGCTCCTGCATCGCGCTGCGCAGCAGCCACTGACGCGCCGCGGCCGGATCGGCGGCGATGCCGGTGCCGTTGAGCAGCACGGTCGCGTAGTTGTATTGCCCGAGCGCGTCGCCGCGTTCGGCCGCAAGGCGATGCCAGCGCAGCGCGCGCTGCGCATCGTCGTCCGCGCCGCCGACGTGACTCACGCCGAGCTGCGTCGCGGCGAGCGCGCTGCCGCGTCGCGCGGCGCGCTCCAGCACCTCGCGTGCGGCCGCGCGCGCTTCCCGCGTCGTCGCGCCCGCGTAGTCGGCAAGCCCGTGGACTTCGAGCGCGTACGCAAGACCATCGGCGGTGCCTCGCCGCAGCAGCGCCTCGCGTTCGCGCAGCGCGCGTTTGTCGGTCGAGCCCGCAAGCTGGTGGATGCGCACGGCCATCGCGCGCACGCTGCCCTTGGCGAGCGCACGTTCGAGATCGCGCTCGCCGCCGCCGAGGCTCAACCGCTGCGCGGCCTCGTAGCGCAGCAACGCGACCTCGGCCTCGCCATAGGCGCGTACCGCGGCCGACTGCGCCGCAGCCGCTTCGCCACGCGCGCAATCCTTGTGAAGCTCGCACCAGAGCGCGAGCAGCACCTGCGCTTCGGGCAGATGCTGCTCGCCTGCACGGCGCAGCAGGTCGAGCGCGCGCCGGCGGTCGCCCGTCCGCAGAAGCGCCAGGGCCAGAGCTTCGCGCGCCGGCGGTCGCCGTCTTCCTGCGCGAGCTGCCATTCCGCATAGGCGTAGCGCGCGAACGCGTCGTCCTGCGCGACCGCGCGATCGAGATCCTTGCGCGCCTGTTCGATGCCGCCGTAGAGGCCGGTGCGCGCCGCGATCCGCGCGCGTCCGACCAGCGCGCTGGAGTCGGCCGCGAGCTGGCCGGCCTGGATGTTGACGGCCATGTAGCCGGCGATCGCCGCGTGCACGTCGCGCGACGTCGGGTCGTCGATGCGATCGGCGAGATAGCGCATGACGCGTTCGGCACTCGGCGTCAGGTCGACGCGCACGCGGCGCACGCGCGCGTCGGCCGTGCGCAGCCACAGCACTTCGTGCAGGCGATGACCGTCGTTCGATGCGTCGAGCGTGGACGCGATCAGCGTCGTGTTCTGATCGGGATCGAGCGCCGCGGCGACTGCGGCCACATCGAGCGTGCCGACGCCGTAGTAATAGGCGTCGCCCTGCCAGATCCCCGGCGGCGCGAGGCTCGCCTCGACGCGTTCGCGCAGCCGCGCGAAGGCCGCGGCCGCCGCCACGCTGTCGCCTGCCGCACGCGCGCAGATGCCGACGACGAGCAACGGCCCGGGCCGCTGCGGTTCGTCCAGCGCAGCCTGACGCGCGATCGGCGCAAGTTCGGAGCAGCGTCCCGGAAGATTGTCGCCATTGCGCGAGACGAGGCCGTCGAGCCGCAGCGAACCGAGTTCGGGCGGCAGCGCGGCGAGATCGAGCTTTTTCGGCTCGGACAGCGGTGCGAGGACCGTGCCGGTGACCGGCGCGGGCGTGGTGCTGACGGCGGAGGCGGTCGGCGGGAACAGCGAGAAAAGCGCGTACAGGAGTGAGAAATGAGTAAAGCGCACCTTTCCACCTTTCCCTTCATCGCCACGAAGTCCGCACGAACAGCGAAAAGCAAAAGCGGGCGAGGCGCTCCGCCGCACTCGATTCCCGCTCCTCTTCACGCTTTTCCGCCTACTGCAGTTCCGCCAGCGCCCGCTCGACTTCATCCGCGCCGACGCCTTCAGCCAGCGCGCAGTCGTCCGCGGCGGCGAACGTCGCCGCGGCCCGCAGTTCGGCGATGCGCTGGCCGGCGAGCTTCGGCGAATCGAAGCCGGTGCTCTGCAGCAGCAGGCGCTGTTCGGCGTCGACGAGCTTGAAGTAGAAGCGGCCGTCGTTCTCGCGGTACTGCTTGAACTGCGGCTTTGCCGCCTTTGCCGTCTCGGCCGTCTTTGCCTTGGCCGCGTCGGTGCGGAAATCGCGCAGGCCGACGGCACTGCGCAGTTCCGCGAGGAACGGCGCGGCGATGCCGCGCGCGCGCTGCGCGCCGGCCTGCAGGATGTCCTCGATGCGGCCGGGCTGCGCGATCAGTTCCTCGTAGCGCGCGCGCATCGGCGCGATGTCGCGTTCGAGGCGTTCGAACACGCGCTGCTTGGCGTCGCCCCAGCCGAGTCCGTCGGCGAGCGCCGCGCGGAATTCGGCGGTTTCCGCCGGTTCCGCGAACGCCGTGAAGATCGGCATCAGCGCGGTGCTGTCGGGATCCTTCGCCTCGCCCGGCAGGCGCGAGTCGGTGACGATGCGCGCGATCGTCTCCTTGAGCTTCTTCGCGCCGCCGTCGAACAGCGGCACGGTGTTGTCGTAGCTCTTGGACATCTTGCGGCCGTCGAGACCCGGCAGCGTCGCCACGCTTTCCTCGGTGACCGCCTGGGGCAACGTGAAGTAGTCGCGCCCGGCGCCGAACAAGTGATTGAAGCGGGCGCCGACGTTGTGCGCGTTGAACATCAGGATGTCGGCGGCCATCAGGATCGGATAGCTGTAGAGCCCCATGGTCACGCCGGCGTCGGGATCCTCCCCGGCGGCCGTGTTCGCGTCGACCGACGCCTTGTAGGCGTGCGCGCGGTTCATCAGGCCCTTGGCGGTGACGCAGGTCAGCAGCCAGGTCAATTCGGGAATTTCGGGAATATCCGACTGACGGTAGAAATATACGGTTTCCGGATCGAGGCCGCAGGCGAGCCAGGTCGCGGCGATCTCCAGGCGCGAGCGCGCGATGCGGGCCGGGTCGTCGCACTTGATCAGCGCGTGGTAGTCGGCCATGAAGTAGTACGACTCGACGTCGGGGCTGCGGCTCGCGGCGACCGCCGGGCGGATCGCGCCGACGTAGTTGCCCAGATGCGGAGTGCCCGTGGTGGTGATGCCGGTGAGAACGCGGGTCTTGCTCATGGCGAGGCTTGGACGATAGGGCCGGCCAGTTTACGGCAAAGCCCGCTGCGGCCGCGAAAGCCCCGGCCGGTATATGCGCACGGCTGGCGAGCCCGGCGGCGCAGCGGGATACTGCGCGGCGGCGCAGTCATGCGTCGCTCCGTGGACCGCCGGTCGGCGGTTCCGGAGATTCCGGCTCAGGGGACCCAGCAACGATTAGGAGCTTCCAATGGCAGGCAAGTTCACGATCTTCAGCGGCAAGGGCGGCAAGACTTATTTCAATCTCAAGGCCGGCAACGGCGAAATCATCCTGGCCAGCCAGGGTTACGTCGACAAGAGCGGCGCGCGCAACGGCGTCGAGTCGGTCAAGAACAACGCCGCGCAGCCCGGCCGGTTCGAGAAAAAGACCGCGAGCAACGGCAAGTTCCATTTCAGCCTCAAGGCCGGCAACGGCCAGATCATCGGCAACAGCGAGATGTATGACAGCGAGAAGGCGCGCGACGCCGGCATCGCGTCGGTCGCCAGCAACGCACCGGGCGCGGCGCTGGTCGAGGAGTGACGGGCTTCGAATCTGACTCGCGCCGGAACGCCTCCGGCGCGGTCCCGCGCCCGCCATACGATCGCTAACCCCGCCGTCGCGGGGGTCACGTTTGACCGGGCGCCTTCTCACTGGAGACCTGCCATGTCACTGCGCCACCGGTTGCTCGCCGCGGTTGCCCTGATCGCTTCGGCGACCACCGCCCAGGCCGGCCGCCTCGTCGATCTGCAGATCGTCGACCGCGAATCCGGCTCCACGCTGCAGCAGTACTACCACCGCGGCGACACCTACATCGCCGGCGCACCGGGCCACCGCTATGCGGTGCGCATCACCAACCGCAGCAACGAACGCGTGCTCGCCGTGCTCTCGGTCGACGGCGTCAACGCGATCAGCGGCGAGACCGCCGGCACGCAGCAGACCGGCTACGTGCTCGATCCCTACGAGAGCACCGAGGTCGCCGGCTGGCGCAAGAACATGGACGAGATCGCGGCGTTCGAATTCACGACGCTCAGCGATTCGTATGCCGCGCAGACCGGCCGTCCGGCCAACGTCGGGGTGATCGGCGTCGCCGCCTTCCGCGAACGCGCGCCGAAACCCATCTATCGCAACAAAGTGGACAAGAGCGCGCGCGCGGCCGAAGGCGAAGCCAAGCGCGCGCCGGAAATGCCCGCGGCCGCGCCGGGCGCATCGACCGCCGGCGGCGCGGCGCAGGATTCGACGGCGCACCGCGAAGCCGCCCCGGTGCAGGAGTCGCTGGGCACGGGCCACGGCGACCGCGAATACAGCAACGCGACCTATACGTCGTTCCAGCGCCAGAGCGACCGTCCGAACGAACTCGTGTCGGTGCGCTACGACAGCTACCGCAACCTCGTCGCGAAAGGCGTCATCCCGCGCCACCGCCCGCGGCCGGATCGTCCGGACCCGTTCCCGGACAGTTTCGTGCCGGATCCGCCGTCGCGGTGAGCGGCGGCCGGCACGGCCGGGGCTGAACGCGTCGTCATCCCTACCCTCGCCCTGGAGGGAGCGGGTTTCCCGCAAGACGGGCCGCGAGGCCCGTCTTCTTTTTTGACTAATCCACTTCGAAACGCTGCAGCAGTACCGGCGTCGTCGTCGTCGCGGTGCTCGAGTTGTTGCCGGGGACCGGATCGGTCGTGCCGTTCGGCGCAGTGACGGTGGCCGTGTTCGCGAGCATCTGCGTCGGGCCGGTCGGCGCGGTGCCGGTGATCGTCAGCGTGACCGTGCCGCCGGGCGGCAGCACCGGCACGACGGCGTCGACGGCGAAGCCGGCGACGTCCGAACCCGAGACGGCCGGCGTGGCGCAGACGGCGCCGCCGGTTGCGCCGGCGCAGGCCGCCGTGACCGCGGTGATGCCGACCGGCAGCGCGTCATGCACGGACGCGCCGTCGGCCGCGCCGGGGCCGGCGTTGCCGACGAGCAGCGTGTAGGTCATCGCCGCGCCGCCGCTGACGGTCGGCGGACCGCTCTTCACGATCGACACGTCGGCCGACGCCGCGCGGGCATTGCTGTCGCTGCCGGTCGCGCTGTTCGCCGCATCCGGATCGTCCGCCGTTGCGCTGTTGATCAGCGGATCGGCCGTCAGGTCCGCAGCGAACTGCACCGGCACGCTGAACTGCAGCTGGTTGCCGGCACCGGCCGCGATGCTCGCGCCGCTCGCGCTGAAACCGCCGCCGCCGACGCTGCTGACGACGCTGCCGCAGCTCGCGCTGCCCGTCGCCGCGCAGGTCACCAGCGCGCTCAGCGTGACGCCGCCGGGCAAGGTGTCGGCGACGCTGACCGCCGCGGCGTTGCCGCTGCCGACGTTTGTGACGGTGACCAGATAGGTCGCCGTGCCGCCCGGCGTATACGTCGCGCTGCCGTCGGTCTTGACCACCTGCAGGACCACGCCGCCGGCGCGCACGTTGCTGTCGCTGCCGACGGCGGGTATCGGATCCGACGGATCCGACGCGGTCGCCGTGTTCACGAGCGGATCGGCCGTCAGCGCCGGCGAGAACGCGACCGGCAGGCTGTAGATCAATCCGTTCGGCGGACCGGCCGGCAGCGTCGCCGCGCTGACGCCGAACGCGGAACCGCCGGCGCTGCCGCTGATGGCGCCGCAGGTCGCGGTGCCGACCGGCAGACAGGTCGGCGTGCCGGTCAGCGTGACACCGGCCGGCAGCGTGTCGCCGATGCTGACGGCGTTCGCGTTCGACGGACCCGCGTTCGTCACGGTCAGCACATAGGTCGCGGTGCCGCCGGGCACGTAGGTCGCGCTGCCGTCGTCCTTCGTCAATGTGAGGCCGGTGCTCGCGAGCAGCACGTCGCTTGCGCGCCGTCGGCGTCGTCGGGGTCGCTCGCCGTCGCGGTGTTGACGAGCGGATCGGTCGTCAGCGCGGCCGAGAAATTCACCGGCAGCGAATACGTGAGCGCGTTGCCGGCACCCGCCGCCACGCTCGCGCCGACCGCCGAGAACGCGCCACCGCCGGCGCTGCCGTTCACGGTTCCGCAAAGGGCGGCACCGGTCGCGACGCAGGTCGGTGTCGCGCTCAGCGTGACGCCCGCGGGCAGGCTGTCGTCGACGGTCACGTTCGCGGCATTGCTCGGCCCCGCATTCGTGACGACGACGGTGTAGGTCGCGCTGCCGCCCGGCGTGTAGCTCAGGTTGCCGTCGGTCTTCGTGATGCCGAGCGCCGCTTGGCCGCCGCGCGTGTTGCTGTCGGTCGCCGTGGCCGGCGTCGGGTCGGCCGGATCCGTAACGGTCACGGTGTTGGCGAGCGGATCGGCCGCGAGATCGGCCGCGAACGCGACCGGCACGCTGTAGCGCAGCTCGTTGCCCGGTCCCGCGGCGATGCTCGCGCCGGCCGCGCCGAAATTCGTTCCGCCGGCAGTGCCGCTGATCGTGCCGCAACCTGCGGCACCGACGGCGACGCAGGTCGGCGTTGCGGTCAGCGTGGTACCGGCCGGCAGCGGGTCGGCGAGGCTCACCGCGGCCGCATTCGACGGACCGGCATTGGTCACGACGACGACATAGGTCGCCGTGCTGCCCGGCGTGTAGCTGCTCGCGCCGTCGTCCTTGGTCGCGCTGAGGCCGGACACGGCCTGCAGCGCATCGCTGTCGTCGGCCTGCGCACCATCGGGATCCGCGCTGTCGGTCGCGTTCGCCGTGTTGACGAGCGGATTCACGCTGAGGCCCGGCGCGAAATCCACCGGCAGGCTCAGGACGAGACTGTCGCCGGATGCGGCACCGAGCGTCGCGCCGCTGAGTCCGGCGCTGCTGCCGCCGGCGCTGCCGCTGATCGTGCCGCAGGTCGCGTTGCCGTTGGCCGTGCAGCTCGGCGGTGCCGTCAGCGTCACACCGGCCGGCAGGCTGTCGGCGATCGAGACCGCGGTCGCATCGCTCGGCCCGTCGTTGGTCAGGGTCAGCACGTAGGTTCCCGTCGTGCCCGGCGTGTAGCTCGCCGCACCGTCGGTCTTGGCCAGCACGAGGTCGGTCAGCGGGCTGCGCGCATCGCTGTCGGTCGCCGTGCTCGGCGACGGCGCAGCGGGATCGTCCGCTGTCGCAGAGTTCACGAGTGGATCTGTCAACAAATCTGACGCGAACGCGACCGGCAGCGAATAGGTCAGGCGATTGCCCGCGCCGGCCGCGAGCGTCGCGCCGGTCACGCCGAAGCCCGCGCCGCCGGCGCTGCCGCTGAGCGTGCCGCAGAAGGCCGTGCCGGTCGCCGCGCACGAGGGCGAGCCCGCGAGCGTGACGCCCGGCGGCAGGTTGTCGACGACGCTGACCGCGTTCGCGTTCGACGGCCCGGCGTTCTCGATGACGAGGTCATAGACCGCCGTACCGCCCGGCGTATACGTCGGACTGCCGTCGGTCTTGGCCAGCGTGAGGCCGGTCACGCCGAGCAGCGTGTCGCTGTCGCTCGCGCTGACCGGCGCGGCGAGGTCGGGACCGTCGACGGTCGCCGTGTTCACGAGCGGATTGGTCGTCATGCCCGCGCCGAACTGCACCGGCAGCGAATAGGCCAGCGCATTGCCGGCGCCGGCCGCGATGCTCGCGCCCGCGGCCAAGAACGCGCTGCCGCCGGCGGTGCCGGTCAGCGTGCCGCAGCTGGCCGAACCGGTCGCGCTGCAGGTCGGTGCGGCGGTCAGCGTGACGCCGGCCGGCAGCGTGTCGGCCAGGCTGACGCCGCTCGCATCGCTGGGGCCGGCGTTGCCGACGGTCAGCACATAGGTCGCCGTGCCGCCCGGCGTGTAGATCGCCTGGCCGTCGTCCTTGCCGAGCGTCAGCGCCGTCTGCGCGAGACGCGTGTCGCTGTCGCTCGCCGAACGCGGGCTGCCGGCATCGGCCGGATCGCTCGCTGTCGCGATGTTCACGAGTGGATTCGTGGAAAGATCTGCCGCGAACGCGACCGGCAGCTGGTAGACCAGCGAATGTCCGCCGCCCGGCGCGAGCGTCGCGCCCGCGACGCTGAAGCTGCTGCCGCCGACCGCGCCGGTCAACGCGCCGCAGCTCGCCGTGCCGGTCGCGGTGCAGGTCGCCGTGCCCGCCAGCGTCACGCCGGCCGGCAGCGTGTCGGCGACCGACACCGCCGCGGCGGCCGAGGGCCCGGCGTTCGTCACGGTCAGCGCATAGGTCGCCGTGCCGCCGGGCGTGTAGGTCGGCGAACCGTCGGTCTTTGCAAGTGCGAGGCTCGTCGTCCGCACGATCGGCGTCACCGGCGGCGTCGGATCGGCGCAGGGCGTCGCGACCGTGCAGGCCGGATCGCCGCCGCCGCTCAGGTTCACCGGATTCGTGACGCTCGGTGGCGCGTCCGGCGCCACGTCGACCGTGAAGCCGAACACGCTGCTGCCGGCCGCGGCGATCGCGATGCCGCTCGTGCAGGCGATCGTGTTCGCCGCGGCGGTGCACGACCAGTCGGCCGCATTCGCGCCGCTCAGTCCGACGGCGCCGTTGGCGACGCTCAGGCCTGCCGGCAGCACGTCGGTCACGGTGATCGTGCCGCTGCTCGGCGCCGCACCGGTGTTCGACACGGTCAGCGTGTAGCCGCCGGTCGCGCCCGCCGTGAAATTCGCCGCATTGGCTACTTTGTCGATCGACAGCAGCGGCGCCGCCGACACGGTGACCGTGTTCGGCGGGCAGGCATTGTTCGCCTCGCCGATTTCCGGCAGCACGCCGCCGGGATCGGCGGCGCAGGTGCCGCCCGCGCGCGGATTCGCGAGTACGCCGGGTGCCGTGGTCGTCGTCACGACCGCGAGCGAGAAGCCGCCGCCCGGCGGCAGCGTGACCGCACCGGCCGCCGTGCACGTGACGGTGTTCGCGGCAAGCGCGCAGTTGATCGTACCGGTCGTGCCGCCGGTGTTCGTCGCGGCCGGCGGCACGACGTACGTCGCGCCGGTCGCCGGCAGATCGTCGACCAGCAGCACCTGCCCGTTCGCGACGTTCGCGGTTCCCGCCGCCGCGCCGTTCGTCAGCGCGAGCGTCCACTGGAACGTCGCGCCGAGTGCGGCCGCGCCACCGGTGTCGTTGCTCTTGGTCACCGTGAGATCCGGAGCGAGCGGCACGCTGACGCTCGTCGTCGGCGATGTCGCGCCGCCCGCCGATGCGGACGCCGTGTTCGTGACGACACGCGCGGCCACGTCGGCCGCGACGACGACGTAGCTCGCGGTGCATACCAGGCTCTCGCCCGGATCGAAGAACGCGTCGAGATCGCCGATCGTCGTCAACGCCGGACACGTGACCGTCGTGCGGTCGTCGGCGACCGTGACCGGTCCGTCGAGCACGGCCGCGCCGCTGTTGGTCACGGTGTAGGTGTAGGTCAGCGTGTCGCCGACCGCGCGGAACACGGTCTGCGCGGCGGCCTTGACGATCGTCAGGCCGGTCGTCCCGTAGGTCGCGTTCGAGTCGGGCGAGTCGTACGGCGTCGCGGCATACGTGCCGGTCGCATGCGCGATGTTGGTATGCGTGCCGGTGCTCGCGGCAACCGGGCCGACCACGCAGCTCACGATGTGGTTGTCGTTCGCCGCCACCGCGACCGGCAGCGTCAGCGCGGCCCAGGTCGCATTGCAGGACGCGACGTTCAAGGTGTTGTCGGTCAGGCTGATCGGACTCAGCGGCACGTCGCCGGTGTTTTCGACGGTGAAGCGGTAGTACACCGGCGTTCCGGTCGTGACCGCGCGATAGTCGCCCCACGGACCGGCGGCACTCAGGCCGACCTGCTTGAGCAGGCCGATCGACGGATCCGGCGGCGTGACATCGAGCGTCGCCGACGCGGTGTTGCCGTTGACGGTCTGCGCGTTGATCACGTGCGAGACGTTGCCGCTGGTGTTCGCGTAGCTGCCCGGTGCCGCCGCCGTCACGACGACCGATACCGTGCAGCTCGCGCCGCCGGCCAGCGTCGCCGCGGAAAGGCTGACGCTGTTGCCGCCGGGTGTCGCGCTGGCCGAACCGCCGCAGCCGTTGAACAGCGCGGGCGAAGCCGCGTTCGCGAGACCCGGCGGATAGGTGTCGCTGAACGCGATGCCGCCGAGCGCGGCATTGAGGTTCGGATTCGAGAGCGTGAACGTCAGCGTCGAGGTCGCGCCGGCCAGGATCGGATCGGGCGCGAACTGTTTCGCGATCGACGGCGGCAGCACGCCGGTGATCGACGCGGTCGGCACGCTCGCCGTGTTCGTGCCGCCTTCGGTCGTCGACAGGAACCCGCCGATATTGGTCTTCGGTCCCGCACTGGTGACCGTCGTGTTGACGCTGACCGTGCAGGATCCGCCCGCCGGCAGGATGCCGCCACTGAACGTCAGTGCCGTTGCGCCCGCGACCGGT
>CAMLLF010000061.1 GCA_946480705.1 uncultured Lysobacteraceae bacterium
TGCAGAAGACCGGCATGATCGACATCGCCACGGCGAACTTCGGCGAGCTGACCGATCTCGACGCGAACGGCGGCGTGATCGTGCTGTTCACGAAAAAGATGAACGAGCTCACGGCACCGGCGAGCTCGCAGATGGTCCCGGGCATGTTCCAGTCGCGCGACCTGTTCTCGTCGGCGCCGGGCAGCTGTCCCGCGAGCAACGAGAGCGAAATGCTCTACATGATGGTGCCGGACCCGACCGGGTCGGTGAACAGCAACGTGCGCACGTATTCGCAGGTCTACGGCAACGCCGGACCGACGATCACGCACCACTACGAGCATCTGCTGAGTGCGACGCGTCATATCTACATCAACGGCGCGCCGCAGCTCGAACAGATGTGGCTCGACGAGGCGCTCGCCTGCGTCGGCGCAACGCTGCGCGTAGTGCGCGTCAGGAGCCGAAGGCCGAGGCGCTCCTCAAGGCCGCGCACCGTGTGACTCAGCGCCTACATGCTGCAGAGTCTCGTATTCCACAACATCACGGGAATCGCGCCGCGCAGCAACATCATCGTGTCCAACCTGACGACCGGACCCAATGCGGCGCAGCGCGTGGCCGCGTTCAACACCTACGAGAACCCGATGTTCGGCGGGGCGCGAGCGTTCCTGCTCCAGCTCGGCGGGAGCAACGGCAACAAGCGCTTCGGCCCGCTGCGCGAGAACCCGCACAACGCCGGCACGACGCCGACAGTCCATGAAAATGCCGCGATCAACTACATGGGTACCTCCATGTTCCTGCGCTACCTGATCGACCGGAAAAACACCGGCGATGCGGTGCAGCTCGGCGCACTGCTGAATTCGACGGCGGTCGGCCGCGCGAACCTGCAGGGCGTCATGGGCGCGGGCGTGGACCTCGACGACTGGGCGCGCGATTTCCTGATCGCGCTGTATACCGACGACGCCGTCGCCGGCGTCGCACCGGAGTACACGATCCCGACGTGGAACTACCGTTCGATGTACATCGCGCTGAATGGTACGTATCAGTTGACTGTCAACCCGCTGACCGACGGCGTCGCGTTGTCCAACTTCGTGCTCGGTCCCGGCGGCGGTACGCGCTATGCGCGCTTCGG
Source organism: uncultured Lysobacteraceae bacterium (assembly GCA_946480705.1). The sequence continues at coordinate 1,106 of CAMLLF010000061.1, forward strand.
CATCGCCGCGGGGCAGACCGCGACGATCGTCCTGACCCAGGGCGGCGTCTCGCCGACGGCGCCGCTGACGACGGCGATCGTGCGGACGAAGTAAGGTCGTCGCTGCGGCCTCCCTCTGCCGTGGAATGCGGTAGAGGGAAGCTGCGATGTGTAGAAGAAAACGTCGCCGCGTCCGCACGCGCGACAACGCACGAGGCAGTCCGATGCAATCGACGTCGAACGCGTTCGACCTGGTCCTGGCCTATCCGCAGTGGCAGGGCTCGGGGCGACATCAGAACCTTGCACGCGGCGCCGCAGCCGCGGCGGATGTCTGCGGTCGCTTCGCGCCGCGGACGCAGGTTCCGGCCAGCGATGCCGACGGCGATGCGCACGGCGTCCGGCGCTGGCATGCGATCCTCGAACAGTTCCGCAGCGCGCAGGATCTCCTCGCGCGCTCGGGCGCGCGGCGCGTGCTGACGGCCGGCGGCGACTGCGCGGTCGACGTCGCGGTGATCGACTATCTGCACCGCGTCCATCCCGGACTCACGGTGATCTGGATCGACGCGCACCTCGACGCGAACACGCCCGAGACCTCGCCGAGCGGCAGCTTCCACGGCATGCCGGTCGCCGCGATTCTCGGCCGCGCGCCGGCGCCGATGCGGCCATTCCTCGGTGCGCCGATCGACCCGGCCCGATTCCGCTATCACGGCATCCGCATCGGCGACGACGGCGACTGGGCGCTGCAGCGCGAACTCGACCTGAAGACCTTCGCGCCGGAACATCCGTTGCGCGGTCCTGTACATATCCACTTCGATCTCGACGTGCTCGACCCGCGCGAATTCCCGTATCTGGCCTATACCGACGGCGATCTCGCCGTCGACGACGCCGTCGCGCTGGTCGCTCGCATCTGCGGTTTCGCACAGTCAGCGGGATTTTGCCGTCGGGTTCGCGTGACGCGATGCGTGCGGCGCGCGTTCCGTCGGCGCAGGCAACGTTGAAATATTTTCTAAGAATTCACCGCGCGAATTTCTGGCCCGCAGGTCGGGTTTCCGGCCGGCATGGCGGATCCGTCGCGCAGATCCGGCATGCGATAGACCGTACGGCAGCGGTATGCCGCGTGCGCGGGCAAATGCGTAGGATGCGGCCGCCGTGCAAGGGGCGCGGTCTTCTGCCGAGGCATCCATGAAACTTCTCGTCCGCTTCAGTCTGGCCATACTGGTCTGCTCGCTGCTGAGCGCGTGCGTCAGCGCTCCCAGGCGTCAGGCCTTCAACCCGCAATCCAGGACCGCGGTGAAGTCCATCGATGTACTGCCGATGCGGCATGCGCAGATCGAGCTGGTCATCGTCAACAATCCCGCTCTCAGCTTTGGCCTTATCGGTCTCGGCATCGCCGAGGCGAATCGCAAGCCCAAGGCGAACTGGCTGCGATCGCAGGTCAACGAGCGTCGTTTCGACCCGGTCGCGACGTTCCGCGATGCGTTCACCGCGGCGATGGCCGGGCGCGGCTACGAACTCCGCTTCGAAGAGCCCGTGATGGAACCCAGGTCGGCGTCCACGCGCCGCACGGCCTGGGGCAGCCGCAGGTCGTACGACGGCATCGAGAGCAAGGCCGATGCACTGCTCGACGTGAATTTCGGATTCATCGGCTATGCCGCCGCCGGAACCGGCGACGGCTCGCCGTACCGGCCGACCGTCGTCGTGACCGCACGACTGGTCAGTCCTGACGGCAGGCGCGTGCTGTTCGAGGACCAGATCGTCTACAACGCGGTCTTCCCGAAGTCGGACCGGGCGGTCACGCTGAATCCGGACGAGCGTTTCCGCTACCCCGATTTCGACGACCTCAAGGCGGCCGGTCCCGTCGTCGTCGACGGACTCGACATCGCGTTTCGCGAGGCTGCGAGGACGCTGGCGGAACAGTTGTGATCGCGGCGCTGGTACTTGCCCATGCGCTGCATCTGCAGGCGGCTTCGCAAGCCGCCTGCGCGCAGACCGTGTTGGACATCCCGGCCCGCGTGGTGCCTGTCGACCTGCGCAGGCCGGTCGAGCGCAGCTACGACTTCGGCGCGGACGCATCGTGCATCGACACCGGGGAGGACGCGCGCCGCGTGCTGTTGCTGCGGATCGGCGGGAGCCACGGTCGTTTCGCGGTCGAGATTGCATCGAAAGCGACGCGAAACGGCATCCTGCCGCCCGATGTCCGCCTGCTCGACCGCCATCGGAATGAAATCGCGAAGTACGCCTTTACCGAATTCCGGCAGCGCGGAACGAGCTACACCGGCACGATCTTCGTCGACGGCGACCAGGCCGATGCAACCTACCTGCTGGTCGGTGCGGATGCCGCGAGTCTCGGTCGCAAGAGTCTGCTGATTGCCGGCAGCCGCTTCGTCGTCGTGTTCGCGACGCCGCTCGTCGTCGGTGCCTTCAACAACGGAACCGAAACCCGTCGGGAACACGCGTTTGCCGAAAGCGGAACGATCAGCGTCCGTGTGATCGACAGCGCAGACCGCGCGCTCGGGCGGAACGGGCGTCCTGTTCCGTAACTGACGGTCGAACAATTCCGGTGTCCTTGCTGCGATACGTCGTTGCACACGTTTGCCGCAGCGCCGCTGCGGCGCCTCGGTGCGCCTGGTCTCGCGACGAAATCCAGCGGAATTTTTTTCAACGTATTTGCGGAACAGAACACTGGCGTCTGCGGGAAGGCACGGCCGTTCGGCAATCGCGACGGCATCGCGACAGCGCGTTGCCGTCCGCGACGGATGTTTCTGCGAACGTCGGCGACGACGCGATCTTCCGGGCGGCGCGCGGCTACTTCCGCAGGATCTTCTCCATCGCCTTGCCCTTGGCCAGTTCGTCGACGAGCTTGTCCATGTAGCGGATCTTCCGCATGAGCTCGTCGTCGATGGCTTCGATGCGGTGACCGCAGATCGTGCCGGTGATCTTCGACGCATTCGGATGAAGCTGCGCCTGCGCGAAAAACGTCTGCAGGTCGTTTCCCGCGTCGATCTGCCGCTGCAGACCCTGTGCGTCGTAACCGGTCAGCCAGCCGATCACGGTGTCGAGCTCGGCTTTCGTGCGTCCCTTCGTCTCGGCTTTCTTCACGTACAGCGGATAGATCTTCGCGAACGGGAGGGCAAATACCTTTGAATTTTCCATGGCGAGACCGGCGCGTGTCAGCTGGCGGGCGGGAGTGCCGAGTTTGCCAGGGCGAATACCGGAATGCGCAGGCTGCGGCCGGCAACGACGAGAGCACGGCGCACGGTTGAAACGAGCGCCGGCGCTCCGGCTCCGGCGATTCCCGATTCGCGGCGACCGATTCCGGCCGCTAACGCTGATCCAGTTCATGATGGATCAGCACCACGCACTGCGAGGCGAACAGCATCTTCGATCCGAGCGAGATCTTCTTCGCTCCCTGGCGCTCGAGACTGTGGAAGGTCTTCTTCGGCATCGGGATATGGTCGGTCAGCAGGAAGCAGGGATCCGCTGCGAACGTCTGTTCGCGCATCGGCGTGCCCTTGCGGTCCATGACATAGAGCGGGCTGTGTTCGGCGAGCTCGGCGACGAGCCGCTCGAAACTGATCGTGCGCACGACGACGCCGGTCTCCACGGGCCGCGTCTCTTCCTTGCCCATTCCCCGGGACACGTCCAGCGCCTTCGCGACCTTGCCGAGCAACGCCTGCTCGTGAAAGCCGCCGATGTCGTGCATTTCGCTTGCGTCGAAACGGATCGTTCGCGAGTAGTCCTGCGTGCTCTCCAGGACCAGGTACACGACGACGTCGGGGCGATGCGACTGCGCGACGAAGATGGCGTTCATCAGCGTGTGCGCGAGGATCTCGGTGTGCGCCTCCTGGCCGACTGCGGCAAGGAGTTTCTGACTGTCCGTGGGTGCCGCCCGGGCTCTGAGTACGAAGGTTCGCATGCTCGCAATCGGTCTGGTTTCAATGTCGCGGTTTCGGTAGCGGCGGGTTCGCCGGAGCTGCCGGTCGCAAATGCCATGGCGGCTCGGCATCGCGTGCGTGCCGCGTGGCGAAGCCGATCAGGACACGCGTCGGCACGGCAGTCAACCCGTCGTTCTTTCGACGAAGCAAATCGCATCGCGGCGGACGCCGTCTTCGCGGCAGCGGCGGCGTGGGGCAGGACGGCAAACGGCGCCGGCGGCGGACCCGGCGCAGAGTGCGCCGGCAGGTTCGGGGGCAGCGCCGGCACCGGCGCGCTCTCCACCCATGGCTCGGTACGGCCGGTCGATTCCACGCTGAACGGCAACACGGTGATCGGTGGCAATCCGGGCCACCGGACTACCGCGGGAGCGCGCTCGGCGGCGCCGGGTCCCATCTCGACAGCGGCATCAAAGTCTACGTATCCACAATGTCATGAAATGCACTGGCTGCGCTGCCGGCCCCGAAAAATCCAGGGAGCCTTGCGGCTCCCTGGATCGCCAGTCACGCAACGGCGGTCTCGTAGCCGTCAAAGCGCATCGTCGCCGAGGCACGGCCCTGGGTCAGCGAACGCAGTGCGGTCGTATAGCCCGACAGACGCGCCAGCGGCGCACGCGCCTGGACCTCGCTGTTCCCGTCGCGCTCGCCGATGCCGCCGACGCGGCCGCCGCGGCGCTGCAGGTCGCCGAGCACGTCGCCGAGATAGCCGGTTGGCGTGTCGACGTCGACGGCCATCACGGGTTCGAGCAGGCCCGTGCCCGCTTCCCCGAGCGCGGCGCGCACGGCCTGCGCCGCCGCACGCTGGAAGGCCTGGTCGGTCGAGTCGACGGCATGGGTCTGGCCGTCGACCAGCGTCACTTCGACGCCGACCACCGGAAAACCCTGCGGACCTTCGGCCAGCGCCGCACGCACGCCTTTCTCGACCGCGGCGACGAAGGCCGCCGGCACGACGCCGCCGCGCGTGCAGTCGGCGAAGACGATCGCGTCGTCCTCGCGCGGCACGAGGTTCAGATGCACGCGTGCGAAATGGCCGGCGCCGCCGTTCTGCTTGTCGAGCTTGCCTTCGACGCCGTGCACCGCGCGCCGCGGACGTTCCTGGTAGGCCACGCGCGGCGCGCCGGCCGACACGTCGAGGCCCCAGTCATTTCGCAAACGTTCCACTTTTACCTCCAGATGCAGTTCGCCCATGCCCCAGATCAGGCTCTCGCCGGTATCGGCATCGGAGCCGGCATGGAACGACGGATCCTCCTGCGCCAGAACCGCGAGGGCCTGGCCGAGCCGCAGCAGATCGCCGGCCTTGGCCGTCAGTCGCCACGACAGCACCGGCGGCTGGACCGTTATCGCTTCCAGACGCAGCGGACGTGCCGGCGCGCTCAGAGTTTCGCCGCCGGCCGCGTCCTTCCAGCCCGCCACCGCGACGATGTCGCCCGCTTCGGCCTGCGGCAGATCGCTGCCGCGGTCGGCCTGGATCGACAGCAGCCGGCCGATGCGGACGCTGCGCTCGCGGTGCGATGCCCATACCGTGTCGCCGACCCGCAGCCGTCCCGAGTACACGCGGACGAACGCGAGCGGTCCGTGTTCCTGCTGTTCGACCTTGAACACCAGCGCCGCGAGCGGCCCGTCCGTGTCCGGCGGCAGCGTGACGCTGCCCGCATCGCCGTCGGCCTGCACGGCAGGCCGGTCCTGCGGCGAGGGCAAGTAGTCGACGATGGCGTCGAGCACGAGTTCCATGCCCTTGGTCTTGAACGCAGAGCCGGCGACGAGCGGCACGCCGGCACCGGCGAGCGTGGCGCGGCGCAGGGCCGCGCTCAGCTGTGCGGCATCGACCTCGGCATCGCGCAGGAACGCTTCGGCGAGCGCGTCGTCGTGCTCGGCCACGCTCGCCACGAGCGCGTCGCGAAGCGCGGCGTGCGCGCGTTCGTCATCGGCGTTCCAGCCGCGGACGACAGTGCCTTCGTCGGTCCAGGACACGACGCGCCGGCCGACGAAATCGACCCAGCCGTACAGCTGGCCTTCGGCGCCGAGCGGCCGGCCCAGCGGCCACGCGCGCGCGCCGAGGCGCTCGCGAATCTGTGCGACGACGCGGTCGAAGTCCGCACCGGTGCGATCCATCTTGTTGACGAACGCGACGAGCGGAACGCCGTTGCGGCGCGCCTGGCGCCACACGGCTTCCGACTGCGGCTGCACGCCGGCGACGGCGCAGAACACGGCGACGGCACCGTCGAGCACGCGCAGCGAACGTTCCACTTCGATCGCGAAATCGATGTGTCCGGGCGTGTCGATCAGGGTGAGGCGATGTCCGGCCCAGTCGAGGTTCACGGCGGCCGCACCGATGGTGATGCCGCGTGCGCGCTCGATCTCGGAATAGTCGGTCGTGGCGGCGCCGTCATGGACTTCGCCCATGCGATGGATGGCGCCGGCCTTCCAGAGCAGCCGTTCGGTGAGGGTGGTCTTGCCCGCGTCGATGTGGGCGATGATGCCGAGGTTGCGTCGACGCGAAAGGGGAGTGCGGTTCATGAGTTGCTCGCTTGAAGTGCCAACGATCGAGGCCGCACGCCCCGGTTGGCGACGAGACGGCGGCTAGGCGGATGTGTCTTCAGCGGCGGTATTCACGACACCTTCTCCTCGGTACAGCGCGTGTGGATCGGAAAACCGGGGCAAAAAAAAACACCCTTGCGGGTGTTCTCGGCGATGCGTTCGATCAGGACGGGACGTCCTTCGAGGCTATCGGCGCAGGCACACCCGGCCCGCGCACTGGCGGCGCAGGGTCTTTATCAAGATCAGCAGCGGCATGGCCGGCATCGGGGTGTCCTGGGACGAAAGGCGGCGAAGTCTGCGCAAGGTGAAGGCGGCCGTCAAGATTGCAAGCCGGGGAGGACTCCGCCGCGACCAGCGGCCGCCGCGGCAGGCTGTCGCCGGGAACCCGGCGAGGGCGGCCGCGGCGTATTGCCGAGCACGCCTCGCACGGAAACGCCGGCCAAACGGCTCACCGCCGTGCCATGAAAGTTTTTAATGATTCAATAAACTAATTTGTTTCATAAAAAGTACCAAAACGTATTAAAGGATATTTCGCATATTCGCTGGCGGGCGTATCGTGCTGCGACACGGTCACGCCGTCACCTTCGAGAGCGGGAGAATATCCATGCAGGCCAGAACGCTGTCGCAGTGGTTGTGCGCGTCGCTCGCCGCCGGTTGCCTCGGCGTCGGCGGCGCCATCTGGACCGGGCCGGCGCACGCCGTCCCGGATGAGCCGATCGCCTATATCGGCCACGGCGCCTTCTTCGAGGCCAACGGCCGGCAGATCACGCCGACGCAGGACTTCGTCGCAAAGGCCCAGGCCTGGTATCGGGCCGATCTGTCTTCGCGCCTCGCCGGGCGCAAGGCGTTCGAGCTGGCGGTGTTCGAGAAGGACCTGTTCGACGGCGTGCCGGCGTCGGGCCAGGCGCGACTCGTGTTCGAACAGCGTGCGCTCGAATGGCTGTATGCGAATTCGGAGCGGCAGACGAACGACGACCGCACGCTCGGCAAGCTGCGCGCGCTCGATTTCGCGCTGACGTTCGAGCTGCGCGAACACGAGACCGCGAAGGCCGTCGCGCAGGGCGTGCCGTTCGTGCTCGCGAAGAAGCTCGCCGACGTGCGCGCGCTGCAGGCGCAGGGCGAGGCCGGCGTGAAGACCGCGACGACGAATTCGGGCGTCGCGTATACCAACGAATGCATCGCCGCCGGCGTGCCGATCCCGCCGTCGATCGGCGTCATGGATCCGGCCGGGCTCGCGGGCTGGAAATCGCAGGGCTTCATTCCGCAGGCGCTGCAATTCATCGTCGGCACGCCGGCCGAGCTGCGCACGTACCGCAGCCTGTCGCCGCTGGGCATGTGCTACGCGCTGCCGCGTTATTCGAACAACTTGATGACGACCGTCGCGCTCGACGGCGTGATCTGCCTCAGCGAGGTCACCTCGAAGGTCTGCATCTGGGACAACCAGATGTCCGGCACGACGTTCTCGTTCGCCGCCAACGCGACGATACCGATCGGCGCGCCGAACCTGTCGGTCGATCCGCTGGGCCGCTACCAGGCCGGCGGCAACGAACTGCTCGGCGGCCAGGGCGGCGTCTGCACGGACTGCCATGCCGGCGAGAATCCGTACATCACGCATCCGAAGGCGAACCTCGGTTCGTATCTCTGGGAAAACCTGTGGCAGGTGCAGAACCTGCCGACCTTCGCGCCGAACCGTTACGACCCGCTCGTGCCGGCGGCCTGGCCGCAGAACCAGTTCTCGCAGACGTTCGCGAGCGTGCCGGCCGCGTGCAGCGGCTGCCACGTCAAATTCAGCGCGGGCCGTTTCCCGCATCTGTCGAACCAGTTGCCGGGCTACTGCAACACGATCCTGCCGTCGGCCTACAACACGACGATGCCGCCGGGACTGCCGGGCAGCCAGGTACCGGCCGCATCCGCGTTCCGCAATGCGTACTGCTTCGCCGGACCGAACAACACGACCGCCGACGCCGGCGACCCGCACATCACGACGACGAACGGCGTCAGCTACGACTTCCAGGCCGCCGGCGAATTCGTCGTGCTGACGAACGACGATACCGGCTTCGAAGTGCAGAGCCGCCAGTCGCCGGTGCAGACGACGTTCATCCCGCCGCCGAATCCGTACACCGGCCTGCAGAGCTGCGTGGCCCTGAACACCGCGGTCGCCGCGCGCGTCAACGAGCATCGCGTGAGCTATCAGCCGATCCGCACGGCCTCGGGCCGCGAGGAAATGCAATTGCGCATCGACGGGCGCATCACCGCGCTGACCGCCACGCCGATTCCGCTCGGCGGCAACGCCTATGTCGCGCTCGCGGCGGCCGGCGGCGGCATGCACGTGCAGTTCGACGACGGCAGCGATCTCGTCGCGACGCCGCGCTACTGGTCGTCGCAGGGCTACTGGTACGTCGACATCGACATCACGAACACGCCGGCGCGCGAAGGCATCGCCGGACACGTGCTCGCCGGCGACTGGCTGCCGCGCGCGCCGGACGGTTCGTCGTTCGGTCCCATGCCAGGACCGCTCGCGACGCGTCACGTCGTGCTCAACCAGACCTTCGCCGATGCGTGGCGCGTGACGTCGTCGACGAGCCTGTTCGACTATGCGCCGGGCACCTCGACGGCGAACTTCACCGACCGCAACTGGCCGACGCCGCCGGGTCAGCCGTGCCGTTCGCAGCTGCCGCCGGTGCGCCCGCCGCTGACGAAGATGCAGCCGCAGCTCGCGCTGGAAGTCTGCCGTGTCGTCGAAGACGAAACGAAACGCGCGCACTGCGTGTTCGATGTCACGGTGACCGGCGACCGCGAATTCGTGCGCGGCTACCTGCCGGCCGACGGCACCGCAGTGGCGCCGCATCCGATGCCCACGGACCGCTGAGCGGTGATGCACCCGCATCGGCCGGCCGTCGCCGGCCGATGCGTCCCGAGCTGCGGCGCCGCCGGGCGTCGACGGCCTGCCGGCCGCTTCGGGCGCGGCGAGCGACGCGCCGCGATGTTGCAGAAAAACGCCGGCTCGCGCCCGCGATTGCGCGCTCCGGCGGGCGCGTGACACCCTCGCGCCATGTCTACATATCCCAACCTGGACAATGCCGTGGACGATGCGGCCGGGCCGATGCCCGGGCCGTCCGGCGGCGACGCGGCGTTCGAGCAGGTCTATGCGCGCCTGAAGGCCATGGCGAGCCGGCAGATCTCGCGCGATCGCGCGAGCACGCTGAACACGACCGAGCTCGTGCACGAGCTCTACGAGCGCATGACGCGCCAGGAACTGCAGTCCGCCGGCGGGCCGTACCGGTTCTTCGCCTATGCGGCCCACGCGATGCGCAACATCCTGATCGATCGCGCAAGGCATCGCCTCGCGGTGAAGTCGGGCGGTGACTGGATCCGCGTGACCGTCTCGGCGTCGTGCGAGGAAGCGTCGTATGAACGCGCGCTGGAGGTCGTCGCGCTCAACGATGCGCTCGACCGGCTCAGCGTCGATGACGAACGCGCAGCCAGCGTCGTGGAACTGCGCTATTTCGCGGGACTTTCAATGGAGCAGGTCGCGCAGGCGCTGGGCGTCGACCGGCGCACCGCGACGCGCGACTGGACCTATGCGCGCGCATTCCTGCAGGCCGAACTCGCTGACGCCCCCGGCTGTG
>CAMLLF010000062.1 GCA_946480705.1 uncultured Lysobacteraceae bacterium
AAGAACGGCCGCCAGCGCGAACGCGCGGCGGGAAATGCGGAATCCCGACATCATCGAAGCCCCCGGATTGGCCTGCAGCCGGCACGCGTTGCGGGCGGCACGGGTCCCTGTATCGGACACGCGGTACGTCTACGACGGCATGCGACGTGCGTCATCGACCGGCCTCCCTGCGCGGCTGTTCGGATGCGGACGTCGCGCCCCACCAGTCTAAGCCGTATGGAATGACCGATGCCATCGGGGAACGTCAAAAAGAAATTCGACGCCCCCTTGAGGGAAACCCCAGATTGACGGGCTGGACAATACGCGCGCAGGTTGCCTCAAAGTGGCGATTGCGGACCACGCCGCATTCGCGACACTGTATACGCGCCGTCCTCGCGGCTTCGGACGCGAGCCGCTCTATTCGCGCATCAGCGTCGACTTGCCGAACAGGCTTTCGACGAGATCGACGGCGAGTTTCGCGGTCATGTTGCGCTTGTCGAACGCCGGATTGAGTTCGACGATGTCGAGCGAGCCGACGCGGCCGGTGTCGGCGATCATTTCCATGACGAGCTGCGCCTCGCGGTAGTTCGGGCCGCCGCGCACGCGCGTGCCGACGCCGGGCGCGATCGCCGGATCGAGGAAGTCGACGTCGAAGCTCACATGCAGATGAGTGTCCGCGTCGACGCCTTCGAGCGCTTCCTCCATCGCGCGCTTGACGCCGATCTCGTCGATGTAGCGCATGTCGTAGATGTCGAGGCCGACGTCGCGCACGAGTTTCTTTTCGCCGGGATCGACCGAGCGGATGCCGATCTGGCGGATCTCCTCGGGACGCAGCGCCGGTGCGCTGCCGCCGAGTTCGGTCAGCTCGCGCGGGCCGTAGCCGCAGAGGCAGGCGACCGGCATGCCGTGGACGTTGCCCGACGGCGTGATCACGTTGGTATTGAAGTCCGCATGCGCGTCGAGCCAGAGCACGCGCAGCTTCTTGCCGCGCTCGCCGCACCAGCGCGCGACGGCCGTGATCGAGCCCATGGCCAGGCAATGATCGCCGCCGAGCATGATCGGCAGGCGCCCCGCGGCGAGTTCGGCGTACACCGCGTCGAGCACGCTGCGGTTCCAGGCGACGACTTCGGCCAGATGCCGGTAGCCCGCCTGCGGCGGCATCCACGGATTCATCGGTCCGATGAGGTTGCCGCGATCGACGACGTCGAGGCCGCGTTCCTGCAGCGCGTGCGAAATGCCGGCGACGCGCAGCGCTTCGGGCCCCATGGACGCGCCGCGATGGCCGGCGCCGATGTCGGTCGGCACGCCGATCAGGGAAACGGAGGAAGTGGAAGTCATGCTCGGCCTCATGGCCGCCGCGCGAAAGCGGCGCGGCAGGCGGAAAAACCGCAAGGATACCGTCGCGCCGGGTGGCGCCGCCAGCAAGCTCAGGGGCAGTCCCCGCGCGTCTTTCCGGCCGTCGCCGGCCCGGCGCGATCGCCTTACGGAGGCGGCAGGTCCGCATCCGCCGCGGCATGCAGCGCGGCAATCAGCGCGCCGAACGGCACGGCGACCGAGGCGACCAGGTCCGCGGCCGCCGAAGGCTCGTCGATGCCGTCGCTGCGCAGCCACTCGCCGAGCCGCTGATCGACCGGACGTGCGAGGCCGCCGATCGCATCGAAGCCGTAGGCGGGCGCCGAGCCGCTGAGCTTGTGCACGAGCTGCTGCAGTTCGGCAATCGGCGCGCGCTCGTCGGGGCGTTGCTGCACGGCGTGCCAGCGTTCGATCAGGTCCTGTGCTTTCTGCGGCAGCGAACGCCAGTAGCGCAGGCGCAGTTCGTCGAGCTTGTCCATGGCTTCCCGGCGACAATTGACCGCTTGTAACGTTTTTTGCGTTGGACGAAACCTACGCGTTTCACCGTGCCGCTGCCAGCGTCCTGGGCACGATCGTGACATCTTTTCGCGACCGCGCCGTTCGTCGCGCGCAGTGGTAGTGTTTGCTCCCCTGCAGCACGGAGAACGGTCATGAGTGGACTGGTCGATGCGGTAATGGCGCAGATCGGCGACAACGAGATCGACGCGATCGCACAGCGATTCGGAATGAGTCCGGGGCAGGCGCAGGCGGCGATCGAACAGACGCTGCCGCTCATGGTCGGCGCGATGGCGAAGAACGCCTCGACGCCGCAAGGCGCCGACGCGCTGCACACCGCGCTCGGTGATCACGACGGCGCCGATCTCGGCGGATTGCTCGGCGGTCTGTTCGGCGGCGGCGGCGGTGCCGGCGGCGGCCTCGGTTCTTTGGCCGAAGCCGTACTCGGTGGCATGGGCAGCAGCCCGCCGCCTTCGCCGCGCGGCGGCGGTATCGATACGGGGCTCGGCGGCGTCGGCGGCGCGATCCTCGGCCACATCTTCGGCAACCGTCGCGGTCAGGCCGAACAGGGCCTCGGCCAGACCACGGGACTCGGCGGCGCCAATGCGGGCCAGCTCATGGCCATGCTCGCGCCGATCGTCATGGCCGTGCTCGCGCGCATGAACCGCCAGCAGGGCCTCGGCCCCGGCGGCCTCACCGACATGCTCGGCGGCGAGACCCGCCGCACGCGCGAAGCCGGCGGCATCGGCGGCGGCCTGCTCGGCGCGGTGCTCGACCGCGACGGCGACGGCGATGTGGATTTGTCCGATTTGTTGAATGTGGGCGGCAGTGTGATCGCTGCCACGCGGCGTTGACCAACCAAAGGAGCGGAACATGGGACTGTTCGATTTCATGAAAGACGCCGGCGCGAAGGTGCTGGACGCGGTCGCCAACCCGGCCAAGGCGCCCGGGCAGATCAAGGAACACATCGAGAAGGAGATCGGCGTCAAGGACGTCGACGTGCAGTGGGTCGACGGCACCGTCAAGATCAGCGGCGAAGCCGCGACGCAGGCCGACAAGGAGCGCCTGATCCTCGCCGCCGGCAACATCAAGGGCGTCGAGAAGATCGAGGACAGCATCAACGTCAAGGAGCCCGGCTCCGAGTCGCGCATGTATACGGTCAAGGCCGGCGACACGCTGAGCAAGATCGCCAAGCAGTTCTACGGCAATGCCGGCGAATACGAAAAGATCTTCGAAGCGAACAAGCCGCAGCTCAAGCATCCCGACAAGATCTATCCGGGGCAGATGCTGCGGATTCCCTAAACATCCACCCCACGGCTCCTGTGCCGTGCTGCTCTTCCCCACGACCCCGCCGAACGCTTGCGGTGCAAGCGTTCGGCCGCCCCCTTGACGCAAGCGAGCTCCGACGGCGGTTCCGGCGTTCGAACCCTTCCTGGCGACGCGAAGCGCAGCGATGCCTTCACGACGATGTACCGCCGCCCTCCTCCGCCATGCGTTCGCCGGAGGCGGCGACCTCGAAAGTGCGGTTCGCCTGCGGCTCGCCGCAACTTACGATCTTTTCTTTTTCCAGGTTCTCGCATGTCCTACGAACCGCCCGCCCTTCTTGCGCTGCCGACGCGCGCCGACATCGACGCCGCGGCGGCGCGCATCCGCGACCATGTCCGCGTCACGCCGGCCCTGCGCGGCGGCACCGGCTTCGCCGGCGTCGATGCCGACATCACGCTGAAGCTCGAATGCCTGCAGCACAGCGGCTCGTTCAAGCCGCGCGGCGCGTTCAACCGCGTGCTGTCGCAGGTGGAGCTTCCCGACAGCGGGCTGATCGCGGCCTCGGGCGGCAATCACGGCGCCGCCGTCGCCTATGTCGCGCGCAAGCTCGGGCTGCGCGCTGAAATTTTCGTACCGGAAATCGCCGCGCCGGCGAAGATCGCGCGGCTGCGCGACTACGGCGCGACGCTGCGCGTCGGCGGCCGCGACTACGCCGAAGCGCTCGCCGCAAGCCGCGAGCGTCAGCGCGCCACCGGCGCGCTCGAGATCCACGCGTACGACGCGTTCGAGGTCGTCGCCGGCCAGGGCACGCTCGCGCGCGAACTCGAACGGCAGGCCGGTCCGCTCGACACGCTGCTCGTCGCCGTCGGCGGCGGCGGCCTCGTCGGCGGTATCGCCGCGTGGCATGCGCAGGGCACGCGCATCGTCGCGGTCGAACCCGAGCGCAGCCGCGCGCTCAATGCCGCACTCGAGCGCGGCGAGCCCTGCGACGTCGACGTCGGCGGCGTCGCCGCCGATTCGCTCGGCGCGCGCCGCATCGGCGCCATCGCGTTCGCGCTCGCGCAGTCGCGCAGCATCGCGAGCGTGCTCGTCGACGATGACGCGATCCTGCGCGCGCAGCGGCTGCTCTGGTCGGAACTGCGCATCGTCGCCGAACCCGGCGGCGCCACGGCGCTGGCTGCGCTCGTCGGCGGCGCGTATCGGCCGCACGCCGGCGAGCGCGTCGGCGTCGTCGTCTGCGGCGCGAATACGGACCCTGGTCTCGTTTCGTAGCCGCATCGCGCGGAAGCGCCTGCGCCGCGTCGAGCGACGATTGCGACGATTGCGACGAACGAGACTCACTCGGGCTGCGACGCGATAGCATCGACGACGCAGACACGCGAGGTGCTCCATGGTCAACCTGACGCGCCGCGGCTTCGTCGCCGCACTGGGCAGCAGCCTCATCCTCATGCCGCCGCTTCACCGGGCCAATGCCGCCGACGCGCTGCAACGCGCGATTCCGCGCGACGGCACGCCGCTGCCGGCCATCGGCCTCGGCACCTGGCAGGCATTCGACTTCGATGCCGGCGACGCGGCCGCGAACGCCGAAGGCGCGCAGACATTGCAACGCCTGCTGCAGCAGCCGCGCAGCGTCATCGACACCTCGCCGATGTACGGCCGCGCCGAAGCGGCGCTCGGACGGCTGCTGAAACAGCACGATCCGAAGCAGCGGAGCTTCGTCGCGACCAAGGTCTGGACGCACGGCCGCAACGAAGGTCGCGCGCAGATCGAGCAGTCGTTCGAGCGGCTCGGCCGCGACGTGATCGATCTGTATCAGGTCCACAACCTCGTCGACTACGCGACCCATCTGCCGACGCTGCAGGCGCTCAAGCGCGAGGGCCGCGTGCGCTACATCGGCGTCACGCACTACACGAAGTCGGCCTATGCCGACCTGCTGAAAACGACCGACCTCGACGCGATCGATTTCATGCAGATCAACTATTCGCTGCTCGAGCGCGAGGCCGCCGACGCGATCTTCCCGGCGGCTCGGCGGCACCGCGTCGGCGTTATCGTCAACCGGCCGTTTGCCGAAGGCGCCGTTTTCCGCAGGACCAACGGCAAACCGCTGCCGGACTGGGCCGCCGGGATCGGCTGTACGAGCTGGGCGCAATTCGCGCTGAAGTTCATCCTTGCCCAGCCCGCGGTGACCTGCGCGATACCCGGCACGCGCAACCCGACCTATCTCGCCGACAACCTACGCGCCGCGTCCGGTCCCGTGCCCGACGCCGACACGGCGCGGCGCATGGCGGCGTATTTCGATGCGCTGTAGCGTGGCTGCCGAGTCCGCCCCAGACCGGTAAAGCAGGAAACAGCGGTTGGCGATCGGCGACTGGCGAAGGCGGGCTCGCCGGTTGCCGCGCGCTCCGCCCCAGTCTCCTGTCGCTATCCTCGGCTTGTTCGCATTTCATCGGCCGCGATTCACCGTCCGCCTTCGACAGTGCTAGATTCGGGCCGCGGCCTCGAAGCCGTCGGCATCTGTATAGGACGCGGCAAACGCGTCAACGGCACGAGGCTACGAATGGATGCCGTGTACTCCGCCGACCGACGGATCGAACAGCCGGATGTCTACCGGTAGCAGGCGATCTCAGGCGCAGTCCCGGAGCCAGATCATGATGCGCAATCCGTTCACGCTGTCGGCACTCGATCAGCCCTACGCCGAGCGCCTCGAGGAAATCCTCGTCGACGATCTGTACCGGCGCGCCGCCGTGCCGGTCGTGATGCTGCTGCCCGTGCTCGGGGTGTTCTACTGGGTCATCGCCGACATCGTCCCCGATCGGCCGGTCATCGGCTGGATCTTCGTCGCGCTGATCGTGCTCGTCATTCCGCGCCTGATCATCGTGCTCTGCGCCGACCGCATCAAGGCGCGCTTCCCGAACGCGCACGAGCGGCTGCTGTTCTTCGCCGTGCCGACGGTCATCGTCGGGCTCGGCATGTCCGCGATCAACCTGCTCGCCGCGCCGATGATCACCGGCGAACAGCTGTTCATGCTCGCGCTCATCGCCGCCGGCATCAATTCGATCGCGATCATCAGCATGAGCGCAAGCCTCGGCACGTATCTGCTCTACATGGTGCCGAACATCGCTTCCATCGCCGTGGCCGAGATGATCGGTCCACCGCTGACCTATCGCGGCGTGTTCCTGTTTCTCGTCATCACGAACCTCGTCTCGCTCGTGGTCATGGCCACGACGGTACATGTGAAATATTGCCGCGGAATCCTGCTGCAGCTGAAGATCAACGAGATCAACTCGCAGCTGCAGGATCTCAACCGGCAGCTCAAGGGCGAAGTGCAGGAACGCATGGCCGCCGTCGCCGAGCTCAAGGTCCGCAACGAAGACCTCGAAGCGCTGAACCAGCGCATGGCGACGACGCAGGCGCGCCTGCTGCAGTCGGAGAAGATGGCGTCGATCGGCCAGCTCGCCGCCGGCATCGCGCACGAGATCAACAACCCGATCACGTTCGTGCGCTCGAACCTGCACAGCCTCGCCAACTACCTGACCGACCTCGTCGCGGTCATGAAAGCCTACGAAGACGTCGCGTCCGCGCGCGAGGACGGCGCCGAGCGGCGCAAGCTCGCCGAACTCAAGCGCTCGACCGACATCGGCAACGTGCTCGACGACATTCCGCCGCTGATCGCCGAATCCTCCGACGGCCTCAGCCGCGTCGAGAAGATCGTGAAGGACCTGAAGAAGTTTTCCAACGTCGACCGCAGCGCGTGGCAGTTCATCGACCTCCACGACAGCATCGACACGACCCTGAGCGTCGCCGCGCACGAGATCACCACGAAGGCCGACGTCGTTCGCGAATACGGCACGCTGCCGCCGGTCGCCTGCCTGCCCGGCCAGATCAACCAGGTCTTCCTGAATCTCCTGATCAACGCCGCGCAGTCGCATACCGGGCGCGGCACGATCACGATCCGGACCGGACGCGACGGCGACGCGGTCTGGGTGCAGATCGAGGACACGGGCAACGGCATCCCGGCCGACCACCTCGCGCGCATCTTCGATCCGTTCTTCACGACGAAGAAAGCCGGCGTCGGCCCCGGGCTCGGACTCTCGGTCTCCTACAACATCGTCCAGCAGCACGGCGGCACGCTCGACGTCACGAGCGAAGTCGGCAAAGGCTCGACGTTCACGGTGCGGCTGCCGATCGACGAGCGGCCGCCGGCCGAGCAGACCGAGGCGGCGTACCGGCCGCGGACGCATTGAGGTCCGGCGGGCGGCGGTCGCTGCTCATTCGCCGCTGCCGAATCGCTCCGCATACACCTGGGCGACCCAGTCCACGAACGCGCGCACGCGCGGCGACAGCTGCCGGTGCTGCGGATACATCGCCGACACGGTGACGCCGGTGCTGCGCCATTGCGGCAGCACCTCGACGAGACTGCCGTCGCGCAGTTCGTGTTCGACGTGATAGCGCGGCAGCTGCACGAGACCGCAGCCGCGCAGCGCGCAGGCGACGTAGGCTTCGGCGTCGTTCACCGCGATCCAGCCCGGCAGCTCGTATTCGACGACGCTGCCGTCGACGACGAGTTCGAACGGATAGCGGCGGTCGTGGCTGCTCGCGAAGAAGCCCACGGCCTGGTGCGTCGCCAGGTCGCCCGGATGGCGCGGCGTGCCGAAACGCGCCAGATAGTCCGGGCTCGCGCAGACGACTTCGGGCAGCACGGCGAGCCGGCGCGCGACGAGTGAGGAGTCCTTCGGCGTGCCCGCGCGCACGACGCAGTCGATGCCTTCGCGCACGAGGTCGACGAGACGATCGCCGCTGCTGACGGCGAGATCGACCTGCGGATAGCGGCGGCGGAATTCGTCGATGCGCGGCAGCACGATCTGCGTCGCGTGCGTGCCGTGCAGATCGAGGCGCAGCGTGCCGCGCGGATTGCCCGCGACGGTGCTCAGCGACGACTCGGCATCGTCGAGCTCCGCGAGCAGATGCACGCAGCGCTCGTAGAACGCCTGCCCGTCCGAGGTCGGGCGTACCTGCCGCGTCGTACGTTCGAGCAGGCGCGTGCCGAGCCGGGCTTCCAGCTTCTTGAGCGCATGCGTCGCCGTTGCGCGCGGGATGTCGAGCACGCCGGCCGCGCGCGTGAAGCTGCCGAGCTCGACGATGCGGACGAACAGCTGCAGCGAATCGAAGCGGTCCATTGTTGGATCAAATTGAATTCTGTTACCCGTTTCTAGCGCTTTGTTCGGCCAGGCACAACACGAAGAATGCGCTCCACACGCGCATCACCGCGATGGCGCCCTCGACGCCGTCAACCAGGAGCAACCCATGTCCACATCCACCGACACGCCCAGCCTCACGCGCACCGCCCTCGTCACCGGCGCCTCGCGCGGCATCGGCCAGGCCATCGCAAAGCGACTCGCCGCGGACGGCTTCGCCGTCGTCGTCAACTACGCCGGCAACGCGGCCGATGCTGACGCGACCGTTGCGGCCATCGCGGCCGCGGGCGGCAAGGCCGTCGCCGCGAAGGCCGACATCAGCCGTGCCGAAGACGTCGCGACGCTTTTCGCGACGGCGCGCGAAGCCTTCGGCCGCATCGATGTCGTCGTGAACAGCGCCGGCGTGATGCCCGTCGCGCCGATCGCGCAGGCGGGCCTCGCCGACTTCGATCGCGTCATCGCCACGAACCTGCGCGGCACGTTTCTCGTACTCGCCCAGGCTGCAAAGGAACTCGGCGACGGCGGCCGCATCGTCGCGCTGTCGACGAGCGTGATCGCGAAGAACTTTCCGGGCTACGGCCCGTACATCGCGTCGAAAGCCGGTGTCGAAGGCCTCGTGCACGTGCTCGCGAACGAACTGCGCGGCCGCAACATCACCGTGAATGCCGTCGCGCCCGGCCCGGTCGCGACCGAGCTGTTCTTCAACGGCAAGACCGCGCAGCAGGTCGAGCAGATCGCCGCGCAGTCGCCGCTGCAGCGCATCGGCACGCCGGATGAAATCGCCGCGACCGTGTCGTTCCTCGCCGGACCCGACGGCGCCTGGGTCAATTCGCAGGTGCTGCGCGTCAATGGCGGATTCGCATGATTCGCGGCGAAGCGGAAGCGGCGACGCACGCCGTTCCACACGCACACGGACGCCGCCGTCGTGAGCTATGCGGACAAACCGTCGACATCGTCGACGCACCGTCCGGACGGCGGCCGTTCCGAATTCCTGCGGCGCATCGGCCTCGGCGATCTGCTGAAACCGCGTGCCGCGGCCTGCCCCGCGATCGACTCACGCAACCGCGCCGCTCAACCCACCGGAGACACGACATGCCGTTCGCCAACTACAAATTTCCCGAAGGCATCCTCGACCCTGCCCGCAAGGAAGACCTGATCCACCGCACCACCGCGATCTTCGTCGAATACTTCGGCGAGAGCGTGCGCCCGTATTCGATGGTCCTCGTCGAGGAAGTCGCCGACGGCGGCTGGGGCCGCGCCGATGAGACGCTGACGTTGGCAAAAATGGGAATAACGCCGAAATCCAGATAGCTCACGCGGAGCCCGCCTTGAGCCCTTTCTCTCAAGCTCGCTTGGGGGAGAGGGTTGAGCGAGGGGGAGAGGGTGGGCCGAACACGGTGCCAGGGCGTGATCGCGATCGTCGACGGCAGGCAGCGGACCGAAGCCCTCAGCTTCCGGTCAGCGTCCCGAGTGCCTCGCGCAGCCTGTCGACACGCGCCGACTCGCCCTCGCCCTCGCCCTCACCCGCGCCGGCCCGTCCCATCGAATAAATCCCGACAACCTTGCCGTCGGCGCCGATGACGGGCGCGCCGCCGCTGCCTCCGGCCATATCACACGTGTGCTTGAACGATGTCGCGAGCACCTGCGTGATCCGGCATTTCGGCTGATCAATCGCCTTCGAATGACCTTGCAGGCCTGCGAAGTAGACCGTGCGCAACGCATCGCCGACGGTCGGCGGCACGGCCGACAACTCCAACGGCGCGAGATCGGAACGCGTTTCTTCGAGCCTCAGCAGCACCCACTGCTCCAGCATCGAGCCGTCGCCGGTCTTGTGCGCCGGCCTGGCTACCGCGTAGGACCGTTCGCCCTGTTTGAACTGCAGCGCATCGCTGGCGCGCGATTCGCTGACGCAATAATTCATCGTTGCGATCAACGACGGAGCAACGACGAACGCCGTGCAGACGGACGCTCCGCCGACCTGCAGGCTTCCTACCGAGCGACCGGCCTTTCTCAGCGCAGCGCTGCTCAACGCCAACGGTACTCCGTCGTCGCGCTCGCGAGCGATATCTGTATTGCCAGGAAGCACAGGCCCCGTACCGGGCTCGCGCTTGGCGAGATAGTCTTCGAGCCGGCGCGTACGCACGACGTCGCCGATGAGACCGGCCTCGAGCAGAAAGCGCAGATTCTCCGCCGCGCTTTCCGGATCGCCCGTCTTGATCATTTCCAGGATGCGCGCTTCCTCCGCCTTGTCGCGCTCCAGCTGACGCTGCGAATTGCCGTTCAACGCCGACACGACCGCGTTGCCCATCGCCGCGACGGTCGCGGCGAAAATGGCCGCGACCAGCGGATTGCGCCAGCTTGCACTCGCGGCTTCGTTCGTCTTGAGCGCGAGCTCGGCTTCCTTGACCGCGATCTCGCGTTCGCGCAGTCGCGTCTCGCGATCCCACTTCTCGCGTTCGGTCGGCGGCAGATCGATCGGCGTCGTAGTCATCGCGCTCTCCGGCAGGGAAGCGCGAGACGTCGGTCGTCTCGGGAACGACGACGCCTCACGCTGGCAACCGTGTGCCGAACGCGCCATTTCTCTCAGCAGAGCACGCCGGACGGAGTACCGGCCGACGACGCCGGCCCTCCCGTTGGCACGGCGCGTCAGCCGGTATCCGTTCTAGCGATTCGGCCTGCCCGGCAGCGAGAGATCGCCCGACGCGACCTTGAACACGTCGGCGACGCAGAGCAGCGGGCTGTGCACGCTCGCGTTGACGCGCAGCGCCGCGGTCACGCCGTCGAACGTGCCGGCTTGCACCGCGCCGATATCGTCGAACGGCACGCGCACCTCG
>CAMLLF010000063.1 GCA_946480705.1 uncultured Lysobacteraceae bacterium
AAGTGTTCGCCGTCGCCGTGATCAGCTTCCTGTTCGTGAAGCTCGGTCTCGTGCGCGCTCGCAACGCGACGGTGAACGTGCTGTTCGCGACCATCGTGTTCATGGCCGGCGGCGTGCTCGGCACCTTCCATCATCTGTATTTCGCCGGCACGACCACGGCGGTGATCGCGCTCGGCGCCTCGTTCTCGGCGCTCGAAGTCGTGCCGCTCGCGCTGATCGGGCTCGAAGCCTACGAAACCTGGTCGCATGGCAAGGCGACGCCGTGGATGCAGCGCTATCGCTGGCCGATCCGCTTCTTCCTCGCGGTGTCGTTCTGGAACATCGTCGGCGCCGGACTGTTCGGGTTCCTCATCAACACGCCGCTCGCGCTGTACTACATGCAGGGGCTCAATCTCACGCCGCTGCACGGGCACACGGCGCTGTTCGGCGTCTACGGCATGCTCGGACTGCGTCCGCGCGCGGTCTGGAACGACGTGCTGCTCGGCCGCGCATTCTGGGGCATGAACATCGGCCTTTCGCTGATGGCGCTGCTGACCTTGCTGCCGCTCGGCGTGCTGCAGCTGAACGCGGCGCTCGACCACGGCTACTGGTATGCGCGCTCGGCGGAATTCATGGGCCGGCCGATCGTGCACCTGCTGGTCTGGCTGCGCGTGCCGGGCGACTGCATCTTCGCCGCGGGCGCGCTGCTGTTCGCGCTGTTCGTCGCGCGGCTCTGGATCACGCCGCGCGAGACCGCCGCGGTTCCCGACGGAGCGCTCGACCGTGCCTGACGATACGGTACAAGCGAACAAAGCCACATTATTCGCCGAACTGCCGCGCCTGATCAGCGCAGCGCCGCACCGGCTGCTGTTCGCGGCCGGTGCGAGCGCGGTGATCGTGTCGATGCTCTGGTGGGCGATCGTGCTGGTCGGTGCGCGCAGCGGCTGGACGCTGCCCGCACCGCCCGTGCCGCCGGGCTGGGCGCATGCGCTGCTCGTGCAGTTCGGCATGCTCGGACCGTTCCTGTTCGGCTTCCTGCTCACCGTGTTTCCGCGCTGGCTGAACCGGCCGGCGCTCGCGCGACGCCACTACGTGCCGGTATTCGCCGGTGTGTTCGGTGGCTATCTGCTCGCGCACATCGGCCTGCTCACCGGCATGCCGGCGTTCGCCGCGGGCCTTGCGCTGACGATTGCCGGATGGATCGCCGGCCTCGTCGTGCTCGGCCGCGTGCTGCTCGCCGCCGGCCGTTTCGATCAGCACGCGGCGTCGTGCTATGCGGCGCTGCTGTCCGGCGCCGCGGGACTGATCGCGTTCGCTGCCGCGCTCGCGACGCAGCGCTGGCTGCTCGTGCCGGCGGCCGTCAAGCTCGGCACGTTCGGGCTGCTGCTGCCGATCTACTTCACGGTCTGTCATCGCATGGTGCCGTTCTTCTCGGCGAATCTCGTGCCCGGCTACCGCATGGTGCGCCCCGCCTGGAGCCTGCCGCTGCTGTGGTTGTTCTCGCTCGCGCATCTCGTGCTGGAACTCGCGCCGATGCCGCGCTGGCTCTGGCTCGTCGATGCGCCGTTCGCGCTGTATTTCCTCGCGCATTCGATCGCTTGGCAGCCGTGGAAGGCGCGCGTGTCGGGCCTGCTGCTCGTGCTGCACCTCGCGCTGTTCTGGCTGCCGCTCGCATTTGCTTTGTACAGTCTGCAGAGTTTCGTCCTGTTTGCCGGCGGCGAGACGATACTCGGGCGCGCGCCCGTGCTCGCGCACCCACTGCCCGACCAGGCCGCGGAAGTCGCCGTGCTCCGCGTGCTTGCCGAAACGCGCCGCGATCCGACGTACTGGTTCGCCGTGGCCGCCTGTGCCTGGATCGTCGCGTTCCTGCCGTGGGTGCTGCGTTCGCTGTGGATCTATGCTTCGCCGCGCGCGGACGGCGCGCCCGGTTGACGCCGAGGCCGTTCACGTCCTGCTCTTACGATTCCCGATTCCCCATCTCCCCATTCCCGCCACGCATGATCGAGTTCTATCCACATATAAAGCTCGTGCACGTCACGTGCGCACTGCTGTCGGTCGCGCTGTTCACGCTGCGCGGCGGCCTGATGTTCTCCGGCTCGCCCGCGGCGAACGCGGCGCCGCTGCGCTATCTGTCCTACGCGATCGACACGACCCTGCTGACGGCCGCGTTCATGCTGATGACGCTGCTGCACGTCTATCCGATAGCGGTCGCCTGGCTGACGGTCAAGGTGATCCTGGTCATCGTCTACATCGCGCTCGGCGTGATCGCGCTGCGCCGCGGCCGCTCGCGCCGGACGCGCACGATCGCGTTCGCCGCTGCGCTCGCCGTGTTCGCCTTCGTCGTCTCGATCGCGCGCGCGCACCATCCGCTCGGCGGGTTCGCGACCGTTCTGTCCTGAGCGGCGCGCAAAGCGGCCTCCGCTTGATCCATATCAGGGCGGAGACGCCGCTGCATCCCTAGATTGATCGCGAGTCGATCACTACACGGGGATTCGCGATGAAACGTCTTCTGCTTGCGTGTGCCGTGGCGGGTGTGTTCGCCGCGCTGTCGGGCTGTCATACCAATACGTCTCTCGCGGCGAACGACAAGGCGGCCGCCGAGACCGGCGGCTCGGCCAAAGGCGATTTCGGTCCGCCGCAGGGCGCGCCGATCCGCGCGGTCCTAACGAGTCCTCCCGACGTGCCGCCGCCGACGAATCGCAGCGCGCCGGCCAAGGTCATCGTCGATCTCGAAGTCCTCGAAGTGGAGAAAGAGATTTCCGAGGGCGTGAAGTACACGTTCTGGACTTTCGGCGGCACCGTACCCGGGAGCTTCATCCGCATACGCCAGGGCGACACGGTCGAGTTCCATCTGAAGAATGCACCCGACAGCAAGATGCCGCACAACATCGACCTGCACGGCGTGACCGGCCCCGGCGGCGGCGCCGCGTCGAGCTTCACCGCGCCGGGCCACGAATCGCAGTTCACGTTCAAGGCGCTGAACCAGGGCCTCTACGTCTACCACTGCGCGACCGCGCCGGTCGGCATGCACGTCGCGAACGGCATGTACGGCCTGATCCTCGTCGAGCCGCCCGAGGGGATGCCGAAGGTCGATCACGAGTTCTACGTGATGCAGGGCGATTTCTATACGACGACGAAGTATCGCGAGAAAGGTCTCGCGCCGTTCGACATGGAAAAAGCCATCGACGAAAAACCGACCTACGTCCTGTTCAACGGCAGCGAAGGCGCGCTCGTCGGCGACAAGGCGATGAAGGTCAGGACCGGCGAGACCGTGCGGCTCTACGTCGGCAACGGCGGCCCGAATCTCGTGTCGAGCTTTCACGTGATCGGCGAGATCTTCGACAAGGTCTGGTTCGAGGGCGGCACGCGGTTCCAGGAAAACGTGCAGACCACGCTGATCCCCGCCGGCGGTTCGATGATCGCGGACTTCCACATGGAAGTGCCCGGCACGTATGTCCTCGTCGATCATTCGATCTTCCGCGCGTTCAACAAGGGCGCGATCGGCATGATCAAGGCCGACGGTCCCGAAGTGAAGGCGATCTACTCGGGCAAGGAAGTCGACTCGGTCTATCTCGGCGATCGCGCCGGACCGAACCTCGCGGCCGTCGCGACGGCGAGCCAGGCGGCCGCCAGCGGCACGCTGACGCGCGATGACCAGGTCAAGGCCGGCCGGCAGCTGTTCGAAGGCACCTGCTCGGTCTGCCACCAGAGCGACGGCCGCGGCCTCGACGGCGTGTTCCCGCCGCTCGCGAAATCGGACTGGCTCAACGCCGATCCGAAACGCGCGGTCGACGTCGTGCTGCATGGCCTCAGCGGCAAGATCACTGTGAACGGCACGCCGTACGACTCGGTCATGCCGCCGATGACGCAGCTCGACGACGCCGGCGTCGCGAACATCCTGACCTATGTGCTCAACAGCTGGGACAACGCCGGCGGCACGATTTCCGCGGCCGACGTCGCCGCGGCGCGCAAGAACGGCAAGCCCGCCGCACAGGAGCACTGAGATGCGCGGCCTGCATGTGGCCGCCGCTGCGGCACTGCTGCTCGCGACGGCCGCGCCGCCGGCCGCAGACTACCGGCCTGTCGCCGGCGGCACGCTGGTCAGCGTGCTTCCGCCCGACGGCAAGTCGGCCGCCGCACAGGTCGCACCGTTCCGCCTGCGCGCGACGCCGGTCACGAACGCCGAGTTCCTGGCGTTCGCGTCGCGGCATGCGCAGTGGCGCAAAGACAGCGTTGTTCCTTTGTTCGCCGATCGCGAGTACCTGTCGCACTGGGCCGGACCGGCGACGCTGGGGCCCGCCGCCGGCACCGACCAGCCGGCGACGCGCGTGAGCTGGTTCGCCGCGCGCGCCTACTGCGAGAGCGAAGACGCGCGCCTGCCGACCTGGCACGAATGGGAATTCGCCGCAGCCGCCGACGAGACGCGGACCGACGCGCGCGGCGATCCGCGCTGGCGCGAACGCATTCTCGGCTGGTACGCAGTTCCTTCGGGCAGCGCGATCGCCGACGTCGGCGGCACCGCGCCGAATGTCTGGGGCGTGCACGACCTGCACGGCCTGATCTGGGAATGGATAGACGACCACGGCGCGCTGATGGTGGCCGGCGACAACCGCGAGCAGGGCGACCCCGACCTGTTCGCGTTCTGCGGCGCCGGCGCGGCGAGCCTCAAGGACCGCGAGAACTACGCGGTGCTCATGCGCATCGCGATGCTGAGCTCCCTGCGCGCGGCGGACACGACGCGCCGGCTCGGCTTCCGCTGCGCCAAGGACGGACTCGGAGAAACACGATGAAGATTTTCGATTGGATGGCGTTTTGCGTCTTCGCACTGGCAGCAGCGGCGCCGGCCGCGGCAACCGAACCCGCGGCCGCCCTGCCCGGCGATTCGCTGTATCAGCTCGACCTGCCGCTGACCGACCAGACCGGCCGCACGTTCGCCCTGCGCGAGCTGCGCGGGCGGCCGCAGCTCGTCGCGCTGTTCTACACCTCGTGCGGCTACGTCTGCCCGCTGATCATCGACACGGCGAAGGCGACCGAGCGCGCGCTTCCGGCCGCGTCGCTGTATCGCCTCGACGTGCTGCTCGTCAGCATCGATCCGGCGCGCGACGACGTCGCCGCGCTCGCCGCGGTTGCGAAACGCCGCGGACTCGACGCGGCCCGCTGGCGCCTCGTACGCACCGACGCCGAGCACGTGCGCGAACTCGCCGCAGCGCTCGGCGTGCAGTACCGCCAGCTCAGCGACGGCGAGTTCAATCACGCCAGCGTGCTCACGGCGCTCGATGCGGAAGGCCGCATCGTGAAGCAGTCGCGCAGGCTCGGCGAGGCCGATCCCGATCTCGCGGCCGCATTGAGCGGGCTCGTGAAATCCGCCCCGTCTCCGTAGGCGCAACAACCGAAGGGCGTTGCGCCGAAGAAACAAAGCGAAGGTGACGAAGTTTCCTCCCGCGTGCCGAAGCAAGACGCTTCGGCTGCGTCACGACGTGATGCGAGGCGACCGACTTCGGGCGGCTACGGCGCAATGCCCTTCGGTTGTTGCGTCCTACGTTCCTGAAGAATGCGAGTTCCTGCACGGTCCAGGCGCGCCCTTCGTCGCCCCACATCGCTTCCAGCGGTGCCGCACCGCTGAAGTACAGGCGGCGCGACGCGTTCGTCAGATGCTCGAAGCAGTGCGCCAAGTCGGCAGCGCATTGCAGCCGGCGCTGCCGGTGTGACGAGATAGCTGCCGGCCAGCGCGGGCGAACCGGTCAGGTCGGCGCTCGTGGTACCGGTCGCGTGACAGGCCCTCCGGCAATAGCCCGCTTCACGCGCGATGACCCGCCCGGGACGCGCCATTCCAGCCCGCTTTGTTCCCGATACGTTCCCAGCTTTGCCCACCTCCGCCGCCTAGGCTTTCGAACGCTCGTTCGAACCGCGTCGCCGCCCGTGCCGCGACGCTCACGCTCACTCCGGAGGAACCATTCGATGCGCCCCACCCGAATCTTTGCCTGCCTCGTCGGCCTCGGTCTCGCGACCGCGCTGCCGGCTGCCATCGCCGCGACCGCGCCTTGTGCGGAACCCGCGAAGGTCGACCCCCGCGGCAACGTCGTGCTGCCGGCCGGCGCGACCGACGTCGAAGGCCCGGTCGACGTCGACGAGGAAGTCGGCACCCTGTCGTCGGTATACCCCAACCTCGACACGTCGACGACGGCGATGTATCCGCTGCCCTGCGAACCGTCGATCGGCGGTACGTTGCCGCCCGAGGCGGAGGAACCGGAGTCCGACGAAGACCAGCACACCGACGATCAGGTCGACGCGTTCGAGAAGGACGGCCTCCTCGACCTCATCAACCAGCAGACGCCGCTCTCTCTGCCGGCGCTGCCGGCGTTCGAGAAAGCGCCGGTCTGCTACTACAAGAACAGCGTCGTGCCGTGCAGCAGTCCGTACCTGCTCAACGACAGCCAGCCGTTCGCCGGCCGCGACATCATCCTGATCCAGGGCTTCTCGCTCGGCACGCTGCTCGACAACGCGTCGGGCAATCTCGGCGCGCACATGAAATGGCCGCAGGACCAGGCCGCCTTCGAGCCCGGCGGCTATTTCTACCAGCGCGCCTGGGACTACTGGACGCCGCACGTGCGCGAGCATCTCTGGGACATGACCGCGCCGACCAATCCGACGGCCGGCTACCAGTGGCCGCCGAACCAGGGCAGCCCGAGCTACGTGCCGAAGTACAACCGCCTGCTCGTCGTGGCGTGGAACACCGCGCAGCGTCTCGAAGTCGCGCAGCACGCGTTTCTCACCCAGACCATCCGCGCGATGAACACCGGCCACAACGTGCAGACGCCGCCGAACTACCCGCCGCCCAGCGTGATCAAGATGCCGTTCTGCGCGAACGGCTGCATCATCGTCAGTCACTCCACCGGCGGACTCATCGCCAATACCGCGCTCGGCAAGCTGCAGGACGGCCAGTACGGCACCCCGCATCGCCCGCTGGTCAAGCGCTTCCGCGGCCACATCGCGTTCGCCTCGGCACTCGGCGGCAGCCGTCTCGCGCCGGCCGCGATCGGCGCGTCGGCCATCATGAATCCGTCCGATCCGATCTGCGGCATCATTTCGGCCTGGGGCGGCAGCACGGGACTCTGCGGCTGGGGCCAGCAGCGCGCGCTCGACAGCGTGCTCGCCGACCTGACGCCGGCCTATGCGCATCAGCGCTGGGTGCCGGTCATGAACATGTCGCCCGTGTCGACCGTCACCGTGTCGGGCGCACACACCACGGGCAACTACGGCATCCTCAACAACGCGATCAATACCAAATTGCTGCATCCGGGCAACGACGACGGCGTCGTCACGATGAACTCGTCCTGCGGCAATCCGCAGATCGTCGAACCGTACGTGATGCCGCCGAGCGGTTTCACCGTGACGGGCCTGGTCAAGGCCTTCGACATGGGCGTTCCACTCACGCGCGCGATCGGCATATTCCACGACCAGCGCCGCATCAAGGCCGCCCCGCCGGCCTCGCGCTACATGGCGGCGATGTGCTCGCCGTGGCTCAGTCCCAGCGGCATGGTCATGCCGGTGGAAATCAGTTTCCTCGGCACAGGTCTCAGCGCGCAGCAACGCCTCAACAACACCTACTCGTTCATCCAGGGCGCGATCGACCATTCCTATCTCGGCGGCACCGACGACGACAATCCGTTCCCGTCGACCAACGGCGGCAGCGCGATGATCCCGCGCCGATACCTCGACACGCTCTGGGGCAGCGCCGTGCGCGAGGAAAGCAGCGCGATCACGGACGGTCATATCTATGACGTCGGTACCGACGGCGTGCGTACCGTGCATCCGTCGTTCATCACGCAGATGAAGGAGTATCAGCGCGGCCGCAAGATCTCGTTCAAGCTGTTCGGTATCAAGTTCACCTGGTGGATCTGGCGCCGCACTTATCACCTGCTGAATCGCTGGGAAGACAAGGCAGCCACGCATTTCGCGTATGAGTATGCCTATCGACGGAACTGAGGGCTGAAGCAAAGCGACGCCGACGGGAAGCTCTCCCCTTCACGGGCGAAGCGAAGCAAACCCATCCCCATCCATACCCTCCCCTTCAAGGGGAGGGGTTTTTTTCAATGGCGATCGAACAGCTGCTGCAGCCGTTGCGGCGAATCGCCGCGCGCGAGGCCGAGCATCAGCAGGATGCGCGCCTGCAGCGGCGTGAGGTTGTCGGCGCTGATGAAGCCGTGCGCGTCGTCGTCGATTTCGCCGTTGCGCACGGTCGTACCGTTGGAGACGCGGCTCGCGCGCACGATGCACACGCCGCGCGCGGCGGCGGCGGCGAGCGCGGCGCACCAGTCTTCGCGGAGGTTGCCGTTGCCGACGCCGGCGAACACGAGGCCGTCGGCATCGGCCGCGGCCGCCTCGATGAGCCGCGGCGACAGGTCGACGAACGCCGTGAGCACGGGCACGCGCGGCCAATGCCGCGGGACGGCGAAGCCGCCGCGCGCGCGCGTCGGACGCTGATACAGGAACACGTCGCGGTCCTTGACGAGACCGAGCCGTCCGTACTGGTCGGCGCTGAACGCGCCGGGCACGCTGTCGCGCTTCTGCAGTCCGCGCGCGCCGAGCAGCACGTCGCCGAAGATCACGAGCGTGCCGAGGCCGCGGCAGTCGGGATGCGCCGCGGCGCTGATCGCGTGATAGATGTTCATCGGCCCGTCCGCACCGAGCGCGGTAGCCGGCCGCATCGCGCCGGTCAGCACGACGGGCTTGTCGCTGGCCATCGTCAGGTGCAGGAAATACGCGGTCTCTTCGAGCGTGTCGGTGCCGTGCAGCACGACCGCGCCGTCGATGTCCTCGCGCGCGAGCAGCGCCGCGAGACGGTCGCCGAGCGCCTGCCAGTGGGCCAGCTCCATTGCCGCGCTGTCGATCGCGAAGAGCTGTTCCGGAACGACCTCGGCGAGCGTGGACAGCCCCGACACCGATGCGAGCAGCGCTTCGACGCCGAGCGCTCCGGCACGGTAGCCGAGCTGCTGCGTCGAGCTGCCGGCCGTGCCGGCGACCGTGCCGCCGGTCGCCACGAGCGCGATGCGCGGAAGCCGGCTCATCGCGTGCCTCCGCCCGCCGGCGCCATCGGGATCCTGCATCGTGCGTCGAACTGCTGCTGTGCCATGGCCCGCTGAAGCATCCGTCGATCGGGAAGGCGCGGAGTATCGCTGATTTGCTCGACGGCGCGAGTGGCGGAGAAACGAGTGTGGAGGAGTGAGAAAAGAGCGAAGGCCTACGCTCAAGCGCCGCAGCACGACGTGCCTGGCACCCTCGCAATTCAGTCGTTTCTCACGCCCCGTCACTCACCACTCGCCCCGTCCCGCATATGGCAATCGGTACTAACCCCGTCGCCCGCGCGCGCCGTTCCATCCGCGCGGCGCGTCGCCGGCGCGTCGTCGATCCCTACCCGGAAAACCCAGCCAGGAAAACTGACATGACGCTGCGCTCCCTGCTCTGCGTGTCGCTGCTCGCCCTTACTTCGGTCGCCTCCGCGTTGCCGCAGCCGGGCAACCAACCGGCACGCGCGAACCGGCCGCCGACGACCTATCCGCTCGTGGTGTCGTTCATCAGCCACGGCGCCGGCACGTCGCCGGCCGCGATCGCGCAGTTCAA
Organism: uncultured Lysobacteraceae bacterium; assembly: GCA_946480705.1. The sequence goes on from CAMLLF010000063.1 coordinate 9,601, forward strand.
CGTGATCGTCGCGGAGTTCGAAGCGGCCTGGGGCCCGCTCGAACGCACGGTCGCTCCCTGGGGCCGCGAAGGCGAATACGACGTCTGCTTCACGCTCACGGGACTGTGGCCCTCGGCGCGCGAGGAGATCGTCACGCAGTTGCTCGCTCTCGATGCCGAGCCGATGACCGAGGCCGCCGAGAACGCCCGCTGCGGGTGGTAGCCAACAACGCAGGTTGGCGCTGAGCCGCAGGCGAACCCCGACATCGCGGTCGCCCCGCTGCGAAGAGCCCGTGCATGAGGAACACGCCGTCGTTTCGACGGTACCGCGCGCCGGCTCCTGCCCGAGGGCGTTCGGCGCAGGCGACTACCTCGATGTTGGTGTTCGCCTGCGGCTCACCCCAACCTACGGTTTCTTGTTCAGCGCCTCGCGCAGATCCTCGGGCACGGGCATCGGTCGGAACGCGCTGACATCGGCGCCGCCGGTATTGCCTTCGGGCACCCAGAGCCGCGAGAACAACACGGCGGCGACGATGCGCGCGAACTGGCCGGCGATTTCGCGCACGTCGCGACGGCGCCAGCCGATGCGCAGCAGACCGGCGTGGCTGCGCACGTGCAGGCCGGTGCGGCGCTGGCCGAGTATGTGCGCGCGCTCCAGGCGCCGGAACGCGGCGTCGAGATCGCCGGCCGCGCAGGCGGCCATGGCAGCGTCCCATTCCGCGCGAAACGCGATCGCCATCGGGTCGTTCATGCGGCGGTCTCCGCGAGCTTCACGCGCGACAGGCGCAGCGCGTTGGCGACGACCGACACCGAACTCAGGCTCATCGCGAGCGCGGCGAGCATGGGATCGAGCAGCCAGCCGGTCAGCGGATACAGCAGGCCGGCCGCGACCGGCACGCCGAGCGCGTTGTACAGAAACGCGAATAGTAGATTCTGCTTCATGTTGCGCACGGTCGCGACCGAGACCGCGCGCGCGGTGACGATGCGGCGCAGGTCGCCCTTGACGAGCGTCACCGCAGCGCTCGCGAGCGCGACATCGGTGCCGCTGCCCATCGCGATGCCGACATCGGCCGCGGCCAGCGCGGGCGCGTCGTTGACGCCGTCGCCGGCCATCGCGACGCGGCGTCCCTGCGCCTGCAGCTGCCGGACCAGAGCGAGCTTGTCCTGCGGCTGCAGGCCGCCGTGCACGTCGGCGATGTCGAGCTGCGCGGCGACGGCGCGCACGGTCGCGGGCGCGTCGCCGGACGCCACGATGATCGCGAGCCCGGCGTCGCGCAGCGCACGCAATGCCGCCGCGGTCGTCGGCTTCACCGGGTCGAAGATCTGGAAGACCGTCGCGATGTTCCCGCCGGTGCCCGAGTCGATGGTCGAGGACGGCTACCGCGACTTCGCCGACCGCTGGAACCCGATCCTCGACGTCTTCGACGAGGTCGGGGTGAAGTTCGCGCACGAGGTGCACCCGTCGGAGATCGCCTACGACTACTGGACGACGGTGCGCACGATGGAGGCCATC
>CAMLLF010000064.1 GCA_946480705.1 uncultured Lysobacteraceae bacterium
AAGACGTGCGCTGGCTCGGCTTCGCCTGGGACGAACTGCGCCACGCCTCCGACTACTTCGAGGTGTTCTATGCCTGCGCCGAGAAACTCATCAACGACGGCAAGGCCTTCGTCTGCGATCTGTCGGCCGACGAAGTCCGCGCCTACCGCGGCACGCTGACCGAGCCCGGCCGCAACTCTCCGTTCCGCGACCGCGGCGTCGAGGAAAATCTCGACCTGTTCCGCCGCATGCGCGCCGGCGAATTCCCCGACGGTTCGCGCACGGTGCGCGTCAAGATCGACATGAGCTCGGGCAACATCAACCTGCGCGATCCGGCGATCTACCGCATCCGCCACGTCGAGCATCAGAACACCGGCAATGCCTGGTGCATCTATCCGATGTACGACTACGCGCACTGCATCTCCGACGCGGTCGAAGGCATCACGCATTCGCTGTGCACGCTGGAATTCGAAGACCACCGCCCGCTCTACGACTGGTGCCTGCGCGAGATCGACCTGCCGAACCACCCGGAACTCACTGCGTCGCTCGCCGCGCGCAACCTGAGCGCGCCCACGAGCCGTCCGCAGCAGATCGAATTCTCGCGCCTCAATCTCGACTTCACGGTCATGAGCAAGCGCAAGCTCATGGCGCTCGTCGACGACGGCCTTGTCGACGGCTGGAACGATCCGCGCATGCCGACGCTGTCGGGCGTGCGCCGCCGCGGTTTTCCGGCGTCGGCGATCCGCCTGCTCTGCGAGCGCGTCGGCGTGACCAAGCAGAACAGCGTCATCGAATTCTCGGTGCTCGAGGGCTGCGTGCGCGAAGAACTCGACGCGAACGCGGCGCGCCGCCTCGCCGTCATCGATCCGCTGAAGCTCGTCATCGACAACCTGCCGGTCGATCACGCGGAAATGCTGAGCTTCTCCAATCATCCGAAGAACGAAGCGTTCGGCACGCGCAGCGTGCCGTTCTCGCGCGAACTCTGGATCGAGCGCGAAGACTTCATGGAAGTACCGCCGAAGGGCTTCCACCGCCTCGTGCCGGGCGGCGAAGTGCGTCTGCGCGGCGTCGGCATCGTCAAGTGCGAATCGCTCGACAAGGACGCCGACGGCACCGTCGTCGCCGTGCGCTGCACGCTCGACGCCGACACGCGTCCGGGCCTGCCGGGCGCGGACCGCAAGGTCAAGGGCACGATCCACTGGGTCAGCGCGGCGCACGCCGTCGCCGCCGAGATCCGTCTCTACGACCGTCTGTTCACTGTCGCCGATCCCGATGACGACAGCGACGGCAAGACCTATCGCGATCATCTGAACCCGGAGTCCAAGCGCACCGTGCAGGGCTGGCTCGAGCCGGCCGCGGCCGATGCGGCACCCGAGACCGCGTTCCAGTTCGAGCGTCTGGGCTTCTTCGTCGCCGACCGCCACGACCATGCCGCCGGCAGGCCCGTGTTCAATCGCGCGGTGACCCTGCGCGACTCCTGGGCCAAGGCCGGCAAGAACTGAGGAGGCGCCGCGCCGTGCGCGCGGCGGCTTCGCATGACGGAGGAATCGCATGCTGTACGTCCAGGTTCACCTGACCCTGCCCGCCTGGGTCCATGACGAGATCGATCCGGCCGCGCGCTTCGTCAGCGACGAGGACAAGGTCGCGCTCGCGATCCGCCTGTCGCAGCGCAATGTCGAATTGGACACCGGTGGACCATTCGGTGCCGCAGTGTTCGACGGCGACGGCCGCGTCGTCGCCGCCGGCGTCAACCGTGTCGTGCAGCACAATTGCTCGGTCGCCCATGCGGAGATGATGGCGTTCATGACCGCCCAGGCCCGCACGCAGCGTTTCCGGCTCAACGACGACGGCCGCCGCTACAGCCTCGCGACGAGTGAACAGCCCTGCTGCCAATGCTACGGCGCGAGCGTCTGGGCCGGCATCGACGAACTGCTGATCGGCGCGCGCAGCGAGGACGTCGAGGAACTCACCGAATTCGACGAAGGCCCGCTGCCGGCCGACTGGGTCGGTGAACTCGAGCGCCGGGGCATCGCCGTGCGCCGCGACATCCTGCGCGACGACGCCCGCCGCGCGCTTGCCGCGTACAGCGCGCGCGGCGGCTTGATGTATTGAGGCACCAGGACGCTCTCGCCGTGCATCGCCGCGAACGTCCCGCGTCACGCTGTCGCCGGATCGCGGCAGCGCACACCAACGCCGGCGCGCGTCGCCGCACGAAGGACCGGGAGATACCGCGATGACCACGCCCCTGACCAGCGCACCGTTTGCCAGCGGCGTCGTCGTCTACTGCCGCGCGGGGTTCGAGAGCGAAGCCGCGCAGGAACTCGACGCGACCGCGGCGCAGGCCGATGTCGCGGGTTTCGCGCGCACCGAGCGCAATGCGGGTTTCGCCGAATTCGTGCTGACCCAGCAGGGCGCGCCCGACGCGCTGCTGCGCCTGCTCGGCTGGTCGCGCCTGATCTTCGCGCGCCAGTCGCTCGCCGTCGTCGGCCAGTTCAAGGCGCTGCCGCGCGAAGACCGCCTGACGCCGCTGCTCGCCGCGCTGCCGCCGGGCTTTCGCGTCAGCGACGTCTGGGTGGAGACGCCCGACAGCGACGCCGCTAAACCGCTGACGGCGTTCTGCCGCAGCTTCAACAACGCGTTCGTGCAGCACCTGCGTCGCAGCGGTTCGCTCGATCCGGCCAGCCCATGGCGGCTGCATGCGCTGTTTCCGAGCGGCGAACGCTGCCTGCTCGCCCTCGCCCTCATCGATCACGCGGCGCCGTGGCCGCAGGGTATTCCGCGGCTCAAGTTTCCGCGCGAGGCGCCGAGCCGATCGACGCTGAAGCTCGACGAGGCGCTGCAGGTGCTGCTGAGCCCCGGCGAGCGCGAGCGCTGGTTCAAGCCCGGCATGAGCGCGGTCGATCTCGGCGCGTCGCCGGGCGGCTGGACCTGGCAGCTCGTACGCCGCGGCCTGCACGTGACCGCGGTCGACAACGGCCCGATGGACGACACGCTGATGGCCTCGGGCCTCGTCGCGCACAAGCGCGACGACGGCTTTCGCTTCCAGCCCCGGCAGCGCGTCGACTGGATGGTCTGCGACATGGTCGAACAGCCGCGCCGCGTCGCGGCGCGCATGGCCGAATGGCTGGCCGCGGGCTGGTGCCACCGCAGCATCTTCAACCTCAAACTGCCCATGAAAAAGCGCTACGCCGAAGTGCAGCAGGCCTTCGACGCGATGCGCGCGGAAGTCGAAGCGGCCGGTCGCGGACTCGAGATCCGCGCCAAGCAGCTCTACCACGACCGCGAGGAAATCACGGTTTTCGCGCAGATCGTCTGACGGGCCCGACGGTGCCGCGGGCATCGCCCGCGTGTTGCAGATCGCAATGCGGCCTCGGCGCGCACGCGCGTGCTGCACGCCGGAATCGGCCGGGAAGGCCGGAATTTGCAGCATTTTGAACATGGCACGTGGATTGCGACGCCTGTCCCGACAGACGAGGAGCATTCCGATGAGCCGCCATAGTGCGATCTGGTTCCACCGCCCCGTGACACCGGGCGATCCGACGCCGCAGCAACCCGGCGAAACGCCGCCGCCGACGCAGCCCGAACCGCCGACTCCGCCGCAAGGACCGCCGCCCGTGCGCGCCCTCGGCAAGCACGCGCCCGGACGCTACGACGTTCATGTGTTCGGCAACACGGCGGGCTGAGCCATGCCGATGCTGCGCCTGCAACTGACCGGCAACGACGACGTCGCGATCGAACTGATCAATCTGCTCGCCGCGATCGAAGGTGTCGAGCACGTCGAGGAGATCGGCGACCTCATGCCGCACATGGACGACGAGGATTCGAGTTCGGCCGGGCTGCCCGACGACGCGTCCGAAGGCATCCATCAGATCGAAGTCCGCATACCCAACGCGCTTGCGGGCGACCGCGTCCGCAGCGTCGCCGAAGCGCTCGCGCGCGAGCGCAACGCCGGCATCGAATACGACGACGATTTTTAGTGCGGCGAGCCGGCAAGTCGCCGGAACCGCCGCACGCGCGGGCGCCCCGCGCCCCGCCATCGACGAGGACCGCACCATGACAACTTCCCGTTTTCCACTCGTACTCATACTGCCGCTGACCCTCGCCGCCACGTTGGCCGCAGCGCAGACCACGGGCGGAAGTTCCGCTCCCGCGGGCTCCGCGCCGGCACCGGCGGCGCCTCCGGCCGCCGCACAGCCGGCCACCGCGCCGCCGCCGACGGCATCGCGATCGGTGCCGTCGCCTGGTGGCGAGCCGCCGCCGACGGCGCAGCAGCTGCCGTCGAATTCGACGCCGGCCGCACCGTCGAGGCTGAGCACGCAGAGCACGCCGCAGAATTCCGCACCGGCCGCGCCGCCGGTCGGACTGCCGTCGAATCCTTCGGCGAACCAGGGCGTGCGCGATCCGAATGCGCCCGTTGCAACGACCGCGCCGCCCGTGTCGCCAACCGCGCCGAACGCCACGATCGCGCCGAATCCGACCGTCGCCCCGAACACGGCGATCGCGCCGAATCCGGCGGTGAATCCGAACACGGCGACGAGCACGACCGGCACGGCGACGCCCGACGTCACGCTGCCGACCGCGCCGCTGCCCGGCAGCGCGATTACCGGCACCCCGCAGCCGCGGCCGACGCGCAGCGAAAGCCTGACCGCGCTGGATCGCAATCGCGACAACTACATCTCGGCCGAAGAACTCGCCGGCAACACGCTCGCGCGTTCGGTCGTCGCCGACTGCGACACGGATCGCGACGGCAAGATCGCCAGCTACGAATACTCGTCCTGCGTCGCGAACAATCCGAATCGGTGACGTTCAACGGCGCAGCGCAAGCTGCGCCGTTGTCTCGTCAGGCGGCGATGCGCCGCTCGGGCCGCGCACGCATGAAGAATTCCACGCGATTCGTGTCGAGCGGCTTCGTCCAATGTTCATCGAATCCGATCTGCAGCGAATAGGCCGCGTCGTCGGGCTCGCCCCAGCCCGTGACCGCGACGAGATACGCGTCGCAGCCGCGCGCGCGCAGCGCGCGGGCGACGGCGTGACCGTCGAAGCGGCCGAGCATGATGTCGAGAAACACGATGTCGGGACGTGCGGCGACCACCGCTTCGACGATGGCGTCGACGCTGTCGCCGGTGACGATGTCGGCCGAGTGTCCGATCATCCGAAGGAAGTCCGCAAGCATGTGCGCCGACGCGGCATTGTCGTCGACGACGACGACATGTCCGCCGCTCCACGGCGACGGTTCTTCGATGACGAGCTGCGGCATGGATGTTCTCCCTGCATGAATCCGGTTGGTCATCTGAACAAACCGCGCGTAATGAAATGGCGAAGAATGCATTTCACGGATGAGCGCGCTGCATGACGCCGCGCGCATCGCGCTCGAGGAACAGCCATGCCCGCACGACGCAAGACGCTGCGCATCGCGACCTACAACGTCAACGGCATTCGCGCACGCGGACGCCACTTGCTCGACTGGCTCGCGCGCGAAGCCCCCGACATCGTCTGTCTGCAGGAACTCAAGGCCGTCGACGCGGCTTTTCCCGAAGCGGCGCTCGCCGAAGCCGGATATTCCGCGCTCTGGGCCGGGCAATCGTCGTGGAACGGCGTCGCGATCCTGGCGCGCGGACACGAGCCGCTGGAAATCCGGCGGCGCCTGCCGGGCTCGCGCACCGATCGCGACAGCCGCTATCTCGAAGCGGCTGTCCGCGGCATCGTCGTCGGCTGTCTGTATGCGCCCAACGGCAATCCGCAGCCGGGCCCGAAGTTCGACGCGAAGCTCGCGTGGATGCGCCGCTTCAACGCGCATGCGGCGACGCTGGTCGCGGCGCCGTTCCCGGTCGTGCTCGCCGGCGACTACAACGTCGTGCCGACCGATTTCGACATCTACCGTCCCGACTCCTGGCGCCGCGACGCGCTGCTGCAGCCGGAAAGCCGCGAGCTGTACGCCCGACTGCTGCAGCAGGGATGGACCGACGCGCTGCGGACGCTGCATCCCGACGAGAAGCTATTTACCTTCTGGGACTATTTCCGGCAGCACTGGCAGCGCGACGCAGGCCTGCGCATCGACCATCTGCTGACCAATGCCGCGGTGAAACTGCGCCACGCCGGCGTCGACCGCTGGGTGCGCGGCGAGGAGAAGGCCAGCGACCACGCACCGGCCTGGATCGAGATCGACGTGCCGCCCGCCGCTAAACGCGCCGCGGCGACAGCGCCAGCCGCACCGCGCCGGCGGCCGGCGCCGCGGCGTGGTGCGAAATGAGCACGAGCGTCGCATCGCCGAGCCACGCGTCGACGCCGTCGGCGACGCGCCGGCGCAGCGCCGCGTCGAGTCCTTCGTACGGTTCGTCGAGCACGAACAGCACGGCCGGCCGCAGCAGCGTGCGCGCGAGCGCGAGCCGCCGCGCCTCGCCGCCGGAAAGCCCCACACCGTATTCGCCGAGCGGCGTCGCGAGACCCTGCGGCAGCTGCTCGAGCCACGCATCGAGCGAGACCGCGCGCAGCACGGCGCGAAGACGCGCGTCGTCGGCGTCCGGATCCGCCAGGCGCAGGTTGTCGACGACGCTCGTCGCAAACAGGTGCGGGCGCTGCGGCAGCAGCGCGACGCGCGCACGCAGCGCGGCTTCGTCGTAGTCGCGCAGCGCGACGCCGTCGAGCAGGATCTCGCCGGCGGTCGGATCGAGGCTGCGTACGAGCAGCGCCGCGAGCGTGCTCTTGCCGACGCCCGACGCGCCGCTGACGTGCAGGCGCGCACCGGCCGCGAGCGACAGCGTCGTCTCGGCGAGTCCGGCGTCGCGGCCCGCGTAGCGATGACCCGCGCCGCGCAGTTCCAGCGCGCCGCGCGCCGGCGGCAGCGACGACGTCGGCGGAAACGCGATCGCGGGCTCGTTCGCGAGCAGCGCGTCGATACGCTGCGCCGACGCGCGCGCGCGTCCCCACGACAGCCACGAGGCCGTCAGCGGCGCGAGCGCTTCGGCCGTCGCGACGACGGCGAGTACGACGGCGGCGAAGGCCGGCGCGTTCGAGGGTCCCGCCGGCGACGGCGCGACGACGACGACGACGCCGGCGCCGATCGCCAGCATCGCGAGCGCCTGGCCGACGCTTTCGCGGATGCGCTGCGCGAGCTGCGCCGACAGCACGTCCCGATCCGCCGCGAGCCATGCGGCCCGCTCGCGCGGCCACGCGCCGCAGAGCAGCAGCGTGGTCAATCCGCGCAGCAGGTCGACGAGCGCGTCGCGGCGCAGCGCGGCCTGGCGTGCGAGCGCACGCCCGTCCGCAAGACTGCGCGATGCCGTGAGCAGCGGCACGAGCAGCGCCGCCGTCATCAGTGCGACTGCGACGGGCATGACGAAACGCGCATCCGCCCAGGCGGCGACGCCGATCGCGGCGGCCACGACCGTGATGCCCGAGACAAGCGGCAGTCCGGCACGCAGCGGTGCTTCCTGCAGCGCATCGACGTCGCTGACGAGGCGCTGCAGCAGATCGCCTTCGGACCAGCGCGCGAGCGGTTCCGGCGTCAGCAGCGCGAGCCGTGCGTGCATGCGCGCGCGCAGCTGCTGCATGAGCCGCAGCACCGCATCGTGCGATACCAGTCGTTCGCCGTAGCGGCCCGCCGTGCGCACGATCGCGAACAGGCGAATCATGGCGCCGGGCCGGAAGATGTCGAACGCCGCCGCCGACGCGCCGGCGCCGGCGATCGCCGCGGCCGTGATGAAATGCCCCGAGAACGCGAGCAGCGCGAACGCCGCGAACAGCGCGAACAGCGCCAGCAGCAGCGCGAGCGCGAGCGGACGCCATTGCTGCGCGAGCAGTCGCGCAAAGCGCAACCGATCGGCGCGCGCGCTCATGCCGGCGCCGTCGCGACAGCGCCGGCCAGACGACCGCGATCGAGTTCGAGTACGCGATCGACCCAGGCCCGGTCCTCGACCGCATGCGTCGCGATCAGCAGCGTGCAGCCTTCGCTGGCCGCAGCCAGCCGTTCGCGCAGCGGCGCTGCGGTCTGCGCGTCGAGATGCGCGAGCGGCTCGTCGAGCAGCCACAGCGACGCATCGCGCGCGAGCGTGCGGGCGAGCGCGAGCCGCTGCAACTGCCCGCCCGACAGCGAACCCGACGCTTCACCGGGCACGCCGTCGGCGCCGCGCGGCAACGCGCGCACGTCCTCGGCGAGTCCGGCCTGTCCCAGCGCGCGCCACAATCGGGTGTCGTCGCGCGTATCGGCGCCAAGCAGCACGTTGTCGCGGATGCTCCGGCGAAACCACTCCGGCCGCTGTTCGAGCCAGGCCAGACGGCGCTGCCAGCTGTCGCGATCGAGGCCGGCGAGATCGACGCCGTCGATGCGTATCGTGCCGGAGGTCGGTTCGACGAAGCCTGCGAGCAGCGCGAGCACGGAACTTTTTCCCGCTCCGCTCGCACCGCTCAGCGCGACGCGTTCGCCGCTCGCGATGCGAAAGCTCAGGTTGTCGAGCGCGAGCCGTCCGTCGGCGTGGCGCAGGCTGACCGCGTCGAACTCGATCGCGGGCGCGTGCGCGACGGCCGCGCAGCCGCCCTGCGCGCGCCGCGGCGGTGCGCCGTCGCTCAACGCGGCGATCGCCGCTGCCGCGGCAACGGCATCGGCGCGCGCATGATAGTCGCTGCCGAGCTGGCGCAGCGGCGCATAGAACTCCGGCGCGAGCAGCAGCACGAACAGCGCGTCGCCGAGCCGCAGCGGCGCGCCGTAGTGACCGATGTCGAAGCGCCCGAGCAGCGCGAGTCCGAGATACAGCGCGACCAGCGCGATGCCGATCGACGCGAACAGTTCGAGCACGGCCGATGAGAGAAACGCGAGCCGCAGCACCGCGAGCATGCGGCGGCGATAGTCGCCGGCGCCGGCCTCGACGCGCTCGGCTCCGGCCTGCGCGTTGCCGAGCAGACGCAGCGTCGGCAAGCCGCGCAGCACATCGAGGAACTGCGCACCGAGACGGCCGAGCGCGACCGCCTGCGCGGCACTCGCGCGCGCGGCGCCGCGACCGACGAGCGACATGAACAGCGGAATCAGCGGCGCCGTCGCGATCAGCAGCACGGCGGCGAGCCAGCTCCGCGGCGCGATCAGCGCACAAAGCAGCAGCGGCACGAGCACCGCCGTGTAGCGCTGCGGCAGATAGCGCGCGACATAGCCGTCGAGCGCGTCGACCTGCTCGACGGCGAGCGTCGCGAGGGCGCCATCGTCGCCGGCGCGCCGGCGCAGCGGGCCCAGGCGTTCGAGCGCATCGAGCACGTCGGCGCGTGCGTCGCGGCGCAGCGCCAGCGACGCGCGCGCCGCGCAGACGTCGCGCACGATCGCGAACGCGGCGCGCAGGAGCACCGCCGCCACGAGCAGCGCCGGCGTGACGGCATGCGTCGGAGCCTCGGCGATCCAGCCTGCGACGATCGCAGCCAGCGTCGCGGCGAACCCGGCGAAGGCGAGCGTCGCGCCGAGACCGCAGGCGGTCGCAGCGATCGTCCAGCCGCGCACCGCGCGCGTGCGCGCCGCGAGCCACTGCAGCGCCGCGCGTTCCTGCGCCGCGTCGATCATTGCGCGTACCGCCGCGTCAGCGCGGCGGTTCCTCGTCGTCGGGATAGCCCTCGAATTCGAGCCACATCGCGTTGATGATCGCGGCGAAGCAGGCCATCAGCACACCGAGAATCCAGGCGAAATACCACATGGCAGCGGTTCCTCAGTAGTGCGCGTCCGACCCGCGCACGTGTTCGAGCGTGACCGGCCCGCGCATCACGCGGAACACCCAGCTCGTGTAGAGCACGATCAGCGGCAGGAAGATCACGGTCATCCAGAACATCCAGCGCAAGGTCAGCAGGCTGGACGTGGAGTCCCAGAGCGTGAGGCCGTGCGCCGGCGCAAGATTCGACGGCAGCATGAACGGGAACATCGCCGTGCCCGCGGTCACGATCGTCGCGGTGACGGCAACGGCGCTCGCGACGAACGCCCAGCCCGGACGCCGCGGCGCGAGCCGCCACGCGAGCAGCGCGCCGGCGAACGCGCCGGCGGGAATCAGCCAGAGCAGCGGCGCGGCGCGGAAATTCGCGAACCACGCGCCGGCTTCGACGACCACGGTTTTCGCGACCGGGTTCGACGCCGCGGCCGTGCCGGCGAACGCGGTCACGCGGTAGCCCTCGATGCCGAACGCGACCCACGCGCCGGCCAGCGCGAAGCTCGCGACATAGACGAGCACCGCGATGCCGTGCCAGCGCCGCGCGCGCTCGCGCAGCGTGTCGACGGTCTTCAACTGCAGGAACACTGCGCCGTGCATGACGAGCAGCGACAGGCTGACGACGCCGGCCAGCAGCGCGAACGGATTGAGCAGGCCGAGGAAACTGCCTTCGTAATGCACGCGCAGCGCCTCGTCGTAGCGGAACGGCACGCCCTGCAGCAGATTGCCGAACGCGACGCCGAACACGAGCGCCGGTACGAAGCCGCCGATGAACAGGCACCAGTCCCAGAGCGCGCGCCAGCGCGGGTCGTGCAGCTTGCTGCGGTAGTCGAAGCCGACCGGGCGCAGGATCAGCGCGAACAGCACGAGGATCAGCGCGACGAAGAAGCCGGAGAACGCCGCGGCGTAGATCAGCGGAAACGCCGCGAAGATCGCGCCGCCGCCGAGCACGAACCAGACCTGGTTGCCTTCCCAGGTCGGACCGATCGTGTTGATGAGCACGCGGCGCTCGTCGTCGGTCTTCGCGATGACCGGCAGCAGCGTGCCGACGCCGAGATCGAAGCCGTCCATCACGGCGAACCCGACCAGCAGCACGCCGAGAAACAGCCACCAGATCACGCGCAGCGTCTCGTAGCTCATGAGGAACTCGAACAGTTCGGTCATGACGTTCTCCTCATGCCTTCGACGGTTCGGCCGGCGCATCGGCGCCGATGACTTCGGCGTGACGCGGCGGCGCGTCGGGA